>JBIPMR010000250.1:0-5684 GCA_044369025.1 Luteolibacter sp. | reverse complement strand
ATCCACCATCGGTCCGTTTTTAACGACGGGGATCAACCGCAATACCAGTTCCGCCGTCGCATCTTTCCGCGCCGTGTGTGCCAGCCACTTGCCGTCCGGCGACCAGCGGGGCGAGCCTTCGAAGCCGGGGATGCGGGTGAGGTTGACGGGTTCGCTGTTAGCATCGGCGGCGGCGAGCCAGAGGTCGCGGTTGGAGTTCGCGTCCTTCGCGGCGATTGCCAGCCAGCGGCCGTCGGGCGACAGATCGAAAGTCGGCATGTCCCAACAGGCGAAGATGCGGCGTGGATTCCGGCCATCCGCATCCGCCGTGAACACATCGCCGGTGGCTTCCGCCCACGCGATTTTCGAACCGTCGGCGCTTTGGGTGAAACGGCTTTTCGAGCGGGGGCCTTGGGTGACCGGCTGCTCGTCGCCCAGCGTGCCGTCCTTGAAGCGGGCGCGGAAATAATCGGCGGTCACTCCGTCGTCGCGAAGGAAATAAAGCCACGCGTGATCCGGGGAAAAGTGGACATCGCTCTCGTCCTGCGGAGTTTCTAGCAGGCGTTGGTTCTGATGCCAGAGGTCGCCCGCGGCGGCGAAGACCACCCCATCCAGGTCACGCGTGAAATCGACATCCGAAGTTCCACCGAGGGTGGATTGGTGGCGGGAAATGTCCGGGAGCTTTTCCCGGGTCCACAGGTCGATGCGCTGCGGGGTGCCGCCGGCGATGAGTTGATAGACATCGAAGCCGCGTCGCAGCACCATGACCGATCCGTCCGCCGACTGCGCGAGCGAGATCACCCCGTCGCCTTCGAAGCGGGTGACTTGTGTGGACTTGCCCGCCGCATGCCGCCAGACGTTGGCGGTGCCGTTTCTAGCGGAAATGTAGTGGAAACTTTTACCAGCCCGATTCCAGACGGGCGAGCGCGCTTCGGTGGTTTCGGCGATTCTGGATTCAAAGGTTTTGCCGGCGAGGTCGTATTCCCAGATTTGGGACGCCCGCGAGCCTTGGAAGCCTTTTCGATAGAGTTGCTCGCCGCCGCGGCAGAACAGGATGCGGGCGCCATCCGGCGACCACGCCGCGGAATGCGCCTGCGCATCGAACAGCCTGAGCTCGCGCCGGTCTCCGGCTAGGGAAATCTCCATCAGCCGGGTTTCCCGGAATCCGCAGCGTTCGCGGGTTCCTCTAACGATCGCACTGCCGCCATCCGGCGAGAGGCACTCCAGCTCGTTGCCCTCGGTGTGATCCGTGTGCCGGGTCGGTTCGCCGCCGGTGGTGGGGATGGAAAACAGTTGGAGCGAACCCGTGCGCTCCGAGGAAAAGACGATGCGTTTTCCATCCGGCGTGAATTGGGGATAGCCGTCGCGCGCCGGATGATCGGCCACGCGGATCGCTTCGCCGCCCGAGGCGGCGGCCGTCCACAGATCGCCGCACCACTCGAACACCAGGGTTTTTCCATCCGGAGAAAGCCCGGGAGCGGAGATCAGGCGCATCGGCATCGCGCCGGTGGCGATCAGCCCGGCCGCGAAGAATGCGGTCAAGCCGTTGAGAAATGCCGGGAAATTCATCTCCCGCAAACAAAGCGGCCCGGCGGTTTTGGGCAAGTCGCGAATCTTTGCCGCGCCGCTCTTGCCAGTTTCGCGGAGGCGCCTAGTTTCGCGGCTGTGAACGCTGTGTTTCCTGTTTCCCCGCCGCGCGCCTGGGCGGAAATCGATCTGGGTGCGATGAAAAGCAATCTCGCCGTCGCCCGCGACGCCTTCCAGGGCGGGCTGATGGCGGTGGTCAAGGCCGGGGCTTACGGCCACGGGCTGGAGGAAATCGCCCGATGCCTGGAGGGCGAGGGGATCGCGTTTTTCGGCGTGGCCAACGTCGGGGAGGCGCGCCGCATCCGCAATGCGGGCGTCGCCACCCGCATCTATTTGTTAGGGGCCACCTGGTCCGAAGAGCGCGAGGAAATCGTCGCCCGCGACTGGACGCCGTGCATTTCCTCGCTGGATGAGGCGGAGCAGTTCAACCGCCTCGCCGCGCGGTATGGGAAGCGCCTCAAAGCGCACATCGCGGTGGACACCGGGATGGGGCGGGGCGGATTCGTCGCGGAGGAGTTGGTCGGGGCGATGGCGAAACTGGAGCTGTTGGAAAATCTGGAGATCGAGGGGATTGGTTCGCATCTGCCCTCGGCGGATGAGGATGAGGAATTCACGAAGCGCCAGTTTGCCCGGTTCCGCGCCATCATCGATTCCTTGGGCGGGCCGGGGCGTTTCAAATGGATCCACCTTTCCAACAGCGCCGGGCTGCTCGGTTACGACCCGGGCGTTTGCAATCTCAGCCGTCCCGGGCTGATGCTTTACGGCGTCTCACCGATGCCCGGATTTCAGGATAAACTGCGCACGGTGATGACTTTGAAATCCAGGGTCACGCTCGTCCGCACCCTTCCCGCCGGCCATGGGGTTTCCTACGGCCGCCAATTCGTCACCACCAGGCCCACCCGCGTCGCGACCGTCGGCATCGGTTATGGCGATGGCTACCCGCGGCATGTTTCGGGCAAAGGGGCCGAAGTCTGGCTGCGTGGTCGGCGTTTTCCGATCCTCGGGCGCATCACGATGGATCAAACCATGGTCGATGTCACCGGGGCGGACGATGTGATGGAAGGCGACGAAGTCGAAATGTTCGGTCCGCACATCGCGGTGGATGAAATCGCTGAAAAGGCGGGCACCATCGTGTGGGAAATCTTCACCTGCATCACGCCGCGGGTGATGCGCTGCCACGTCGGCGGCTGATTTTCAAATTCCGGACCTCAAAAGCAACACCCGGTCTCCCTTGAGGAAGACCGGGTGTTTTTGAAAAAGTTAGATCGGGGTTGCCGGCTTACCAGTCGCCGCCGCCGCCACCTTTGTAGCCGCCACCGCCGCCGCCGCCTTTATAGCCGCCGCCACCGCCGCCGCCTTTATAGCCGCCACCGCCACGACGATCTCCGCCGCCGCCGCCGCCACCATAACCGCCGCCGCCGCCACCACGGCGCTCGCCGCCGTAGCCGCCGCCACCACCACCACCGCCGCTAGGACGGAAGCCGCCGGGCTTGGCTTCTTTAGGCTCAGAAGCGTTGACGCGAAGCGCGCGGCCCTGATAGTCGTAGCCATTGAGTGCTTCGATCGAAGCGTTCAGTTGGCTCTGGTCGCCGAGGGTCACGAAAGCAAATCCTTTGGATCTGCCGGTTTCGCGGTCGGTGATGATTTTGACCCGTTCAACAGGTCCGTAAGCGGCGAAGAGGCCAGTAACGTCTTCTTCAGTAGCGGTGTAGGGCAGGTTGCCCACGTAGATGTCCATTTTTGTCTATTCTTAGCACGCCATCACATTCAACACTTCCTGAGACCATGGCGTAAGAGACCAGACGAAGCGCGTCCATCTGCGAATTTGCAAAATGAACGCCGTGTCTTTACCCATCGAAATCAGGCATGGCAAGAATTCTTTTTTGTCGAACCGCGATCCCACGGCGGATTTTTGCACGGGGTCAATTGTGGCGGGCGGTGATGGTGGCGAAGGCGAGGCGATGGTTGAACCGGTTCATGGCGTCGTGGAAGTCCTTGAAGGTCGATTGCCGGAGGTTTTTGCGATGGCGTCTCCAATGGTAGTAAATGCCCACGGCGCTGCGGCGGAGAATGCCCAAGACCAGGATGGCATTGCGGTTGCGCACGCGGCTGGCATCTTCGCCGCCGCTTACGTCGAGCCGCTGGTGGAGACCGCCCTCAATGTCCCAATAGCGGCGGATGCGCTCCAAGAGTTCGTCGCCGCGTGCCGCATCCGGCTCGAGGCTGCAAATGTAGATGATGCGCTCGATGCTGGTTTTTCCCTTGTTCTTGCCCCGCAATGCGGTGGTCTCGCGGGTGATTTCCACCACGGAGCGGACATGGGCGCAGCAGAGGGTTTCGGCATCGGCGGCGACCCACCGCAGGGAACGCTTTTCGTGCCGGGAGCGGTTGTTCTTATCCTCGCTTGCGGCGGTAACGCACGGCTCCGGCGGCAGGTCCATGGCCGGGTGTGCGCCCGAGGGGGGGAAGGACCGCGGGTGGGCGGTCTGGCAAACAGGCGGCGGCGCGGGCTGCGAGTTCGGGGTGGTTGCCTTTGACGGGGATGAGGAAATCCGCGCCGTTTTCCTGATGGGCTTGGCGCAGGGTTTGCTGACAGGGGTGGAGGGCGTCTAGCATGAGCAGCTTGCCGTCGAGCGGGCCGAGTTTTTCCAACAGCTTGCGGGCAGCCGGGATTTCGTTGCTCTTGTGCTCGACGGCGACGGTGCCTAACACCCGGCCGGAGGGTTGGCTCTGGGCGCTGACTAACTGGGCTTTTTGCTCATCCGCGACGTGCGGGGTGCTGCCGCGCTGGGCTTTGCCGTCGATGGCGATCTGATCGTCGTCGGTCTCTTGCCCGGCGCGTTGGATTTCCCACTCGATGAGGATGTGCTCGAAGGCTTCGGCATCGAGCTTGGCGAGGATGCGCTGGAAAGTGGTTTCCTTGGGATAGTCCCTTCCGCCGCTGCGTTTGCGGTAGCTGCCCAGCGCGCGCAGTTGGAACTGGGTGAGCTTGGCGGCGAAGGCGGCTAGATCGCGTTGGCCGCGCACGATGCCTGATAGGGTGGCCATGACCATGATGGCGAGCAGGCAATGCAGCGGGTAGTCGCGGCCTTTTTTCGCCCGCCAATCCGGGATCTGGCGGCATAATACCATGAGCTGGCGGAGTTCGCTGACGGTCGCATCACAACGGGGAATGACGGCGTCTTCGACGTGCTGGAGATCGGCGGGCAGCTGCTGGGCACTGAGCACGGCACGGGCTTTGGGGCGCAGTTCGCGCACCCAGAGTTGCTTGGGCCGACCATGGGCGGTGTAGTAATCCTGGCGGCTGCGGCCGCTGCCCCGGGTTTCACCTAACAATTTCCAGCCCTGGGCTTTATAACAGGTGCCGCGGAACAACTGGCTGTCGACGAAGCTCTCGGCCACCAGCACGGGGTGGCCGTAGGCTTGCTGCCAATCATCGGCAAGGCGGTCGCAGCAGAGAGCGAGCACGCGGCTGGCGAGGTTGGGGCAGTCCGGTCCGGGCAGGATGAGGTATCTGGAGTTGTTGGCGACGAGCGCGAGGCGGCGGCGGCGTTGGGAGATGTTCCAGCCGAGCCATTGCTCGCGATCCTTGAGGTGGTTGGCGGCAGCACTCCAGCTCAACAAGGCGACCCACCGGCCATCCACCTCGGCGACCTAGCGCAGTTGCTCGCCAACCAAGGTGTCGCTCTTGAGGTAGTGATGTTGTTCCATCAACTCACGGAAACGTTCACGCAGCAAGGTGTCGGCGGGTGCAAGTAGGTGAAGTTGGACCTTGTCGAGGACGTGCTGCTCGGACGGGGCGGGGATGCGGAAACGGGAACTGGCCATGCCCCGGTGTGCAAAAATGGACGTAAAATGTCCAGTATTTTGTCTTTAGTTACTGGTTTCGAAAGATTTGATCGTTTGGAAAAATCTGCCGTGTGGGCACCCACCCGCTGCCAAAAACGATCTTGGCAATAGAGTTCGGAAAGTTACGCTTCCGGTTAACGCCAAGTCCCTGAGTGGGCTGTAAAACCCGCGCCACCGTGATCCCCGCCGCCTTTGCTTGGTGCCGAGCCAAACATGGCGGGGGGGGTGAGCGATGAAAACGTCCGACAATCCATGAGCCTGATAAATAA
>JBIPMR010000249.1:0-5708 GCA_044369025.1 Luteolibacter sp. | reverse complement strand
TTCCTCGCCTTCCAATATCCCTCGGAAGTCCCCGGTGTCTCGAACGCCAACTTCATCCGCGCCGCCCTCCAGGCACGCCTGCCGAAAGGCCAGGACATCGACGCCGTCGCTTACTATAAAAAGCTCTATTCAAAAATGGACCTGCTTGAAATGGACCGGAAATTCACCGCCCGCGCGGTGAACGAAGGCTTTTCCGGCGGCGAGAAAAAGCGCAATGAGATCCTCCAACTGATGATGCTCGAACCGGAATATTGCATTCTCGATGAAACCGACTCCGGCCTTGATATCGACGCCCTCAAAATCGTCGCCAAGGGCGTCAACGCCATGCGCTCGCCCGACCGCGGCTTCCTGCTCATCACCCACTATCAGCGCCTGCTCGACTACATCAAACCGGACTACGTCCACGTCATGGCCGAGGGCCGCATCGTCCGCTCCGGCGGACCCGAACTCGCCCACGAGCTTGAAAAGGACGGCTACGAATTCCTCAAGGAACCCGCCCTCGCCTGAACCATTCCCGATCTCAAATTTCAAATCTCCAATCCCCATGTCCTATCAAGAATCCAGCGCCGCACTCCTCGACGAGGAAACGCACCAGGCGATCGACATCGACCGCACCAAGGGCGATTTCACTTTCCCGGAACGCAACAAATTCGACGCCGGTCGTGGACTCACTTCCGCGACGGTCGATTACATCTCCAATGTGAAAAACGACCCCGACTGGGTTCGCGAGTTCCGCCACAAGGCGCTCAAGACCTTCCTGGATAAACCGATGCCCACCAACTGGGCGACCAAGGATTTGGAAAGCATCGACTTCGACGTCATCCGCTACTATCTATCCGACGGAGAGAAACCGAAACGCTCGTGGGACGACGTGCCCGCCGATGTCTTGGAGACCTTCGAGCGCCTCGGCATTCCCCAACAGGAACGCGCGTTCCTCGCCGGCGTGGAAGCCCAGTTCGACTCAGAGGCCGCCTATTCGAATGTGAAGGAAGAGCTCACCAAACAAGGCGTGATCTTCTGCAACTCGACCGAGGGTTTGAAAGAACACGAGGAAATTTTCCGCCCGTGGTTCGGCAAGGTCATCCCGACCGGCGATAACAAGTTCTCCGCCCTCAACTCCGCGGTGTTCTCCGGTGGATCATTCATCTACATCCCGAAAGGGGTGAAGCTGAAGCAACCGCTGCAGGCCTACTTCCGCATCAACTCGGAAAACTTCGGCCAATTCGAGCGCACGCTCATCATCGCCGATGAGGGCGCCGAGCTGATGTATATGGAAGGCTGCACCGCCCCGAAATTCGAGACCGCCACGCTCCACTCCGCCGTTGTCGAACTCGTCGCCCTCAAAGGCGCGAAAATCCAATACGTCACGGTGCAGAACTGGTCGTCCAACGTTTTCAACCTCGTCACCAAGCGCGGCATCGCGATGGAAGACGCGGAAGTGCGCTGGATCGACTGCAACATCGGCTCGCGCCTGACCATGAAATATCCCGGCGTCATCATGAAGGGCAAACGCGCCCGCGGCGAGGTCATTTCCATCGCCCTCGCCAACACCGGCCAGCATCAGGACACCGGTGCGAAAATGATCCACGCCGCCGATGACACGACCTCCAACGTCGTTTCGAAATCCATCTCCGTCGGCGAAGGACGCTCGACCTACCGCGGCCAGGTCCACATCCCGAAACACCTCAAGGGTTGTAAGAACAACACCGAGTGCGACGCCCTTCTTATTAACAGCAAGAGCCGCACCGACACCTACCCGGCCATCACCGTCAAGGGCAACCAACACGCCACCCAGCACGAAGCATCCGTTAGCCAGGTCTCCGACGAAATGCTTTTCTACATGCAGCAGCGCGGGCTCAACGAAGGCCAAGCCATGTCGCTCGCCGTCAACGGCTTCATCAACGACCTCGTCCGCGAGTTCCCGATGGAATATTCCGTCGAGCTCAAGCGCCTCATTGATCTGGAAATGGAAGGGTCCGTCGGTTAACAAATAAATCTTTATGAAAACGCGATTCACCTGGTGGAAAGACGGCGATCACTTTCTCGGCTACCTCGACGAATACCCCGACTATCAGACCCAAGGTGAATCGCTCGATGATCTGAAAGTGCATTTGATCGATCTCTACAACGACCTTTCCACCGATGCCGTTCCCGGCATCGTCCACCACGAGGAACTTGTTGTCGGATGAAAAGGGCCGACCTCGTCCGCAAGCTGACCGACCTCGGCTGCGAACTGATCCGCCACGGTGGCTGCCACGACTGGTATCAAAACAAGGAAACCAAAGTTTGCCAGCCAGTCCCGCGTCACCGGGAGATCAAAGAAAACCTCGCCAAATCCATCATCAAGAAACTTTCTCCGCTACAATGACCACTCTCGAAATGCCATCTCTCCTCGACTCCGCTCCGGAAACTCCCGCCTATCTACCCGCTTGGTTCGCCGGCCGCCAACAAGCCGCCTGGCAGCGCTATCTCGCCACTCCCGCGCCTAAACGGGGCGATGAAACCTGGCGTTTCTCCAGCATCAAGCAGCTCGATTTCTCCAGCTTCTCAAGGAGCGTGGGCGTCTCGCCCACGCGTTCGTCCCTCATTTCCCGCTCGACCGGCCTGGAGTCACCCGCCGCCAAATTGATCTTCGCCAACGACGAACTCATCCACGTGGAATCCCACCTGCCGGATGCCGTGATCTGCCTGCCGCTCGCCGAAGCCCTCGTTTCCCACAGCGACCTGGTGCAGGCGCATTTCATGAAACAGGAAACCCGCCTCGGCTCCGCCAAATTCGCGGCGCTGCACGAGGCCAATCTCACCAACGGTTTATTCGTCCACGTTTCCGACAACACCGAGGTCGCGGGCACCATCGAAGTGCACCACTGGCTCACCGGTGAAAACACCGTCGTCTTCCCCCACACCTTGATCGTCACCGGCAAAAGCTCCAAAGTCCGCGTCGTTGACATCTTCCGCTCGGCGGACGACTCACAACCCGGTCTCGCGATCGCCTTCAACGACCTCTGCGCCGGCCCGAACTCACAACTCGACTACATCGCCATCCAGGCCTTCAACGAGAAAACCCCGGTCATCCAAATCAACGAGACCGCCGCCGCCCGCGACGCATCCACCACCGGCTTCATCCTCAACACCGGCGCCTCATGGGCCCGCAACGAGTCGCTCTCCCGCCTCGAAGGACCCGGCTCGCGCTCGGACATGCTTTCCGTTAGCATCCCGAGCCACCAGCAGGAATACGACCAGCGCACCTTCCAACACCATGTCGCGGAAGGAGCCTACTCGGACTTGCTCTACAAGAACTCCCTCTACGACGACTCCCGCACCATCTTTTCCGGGCTCATCTTCGTCGATCAAGGCGCGCACCACACCGACGCCTATCAGACCTGCCGCAATCTCCTGATGAGCGACACCTGCGAGGCCAACTCCATGCCCGGTCTCGAAATCAACGCCGACCAGGTGAAGTGCTCCCACGGCAGCACCTCCTCCCAGATCAGCGACGAGGAAATCTTCTACCTCCGCGCCCGCGGCATCAACTCCGTGAACGCACGCCAACTCATCGCCCGCGGTTTCTCCGTGGACGTCGTCGAGCGGCTGAAAAACGAACCCGTCGAAGAACTGGTGCTGAAATTCATCGACGCAAAATTCGCGCACATCGCGGATCTCGGGGAATAAACGCCGGCACTCGCTCATTTCCAGCCTTCGCGCAGCTTGGCTTTGACCGATGCCGGGTTTCGGTCTATTCCCGCGCTTTCAAATGAAGGAGCAAATCGAAGCCATCCAAACTGAAGCGCTTGCGCAAATCACCGCCGCCGCGGACGAACGCGCGCTCGACGACGCCCGCGTGGCGGTGCTCGGCAAAAAAGGCAGCCTCACCCTCGTCGCCGCCGGCATCAAGGACGTGCCGAAAGAAGACAAAGCCGCCGTCGGCCAACTCCTCAACGCCGCCCGCAGCGCCATCACCGCCGCACTCGAGGAAAAACAACTCGCCCTCCGCGAAATCGCCGACCGCGCCGCACTTGCCGGCATCGACGTCACCCTCCCCGCCCGCCAGCTCCACGTCGGCTCGCTCCACCCGCTCACCCTCATCCGCGACCAAGCCATCGGCATCCTCCGCCGCATGGGTTTCGCCCTCGCCGACGGTCCGGAAATCGAAGACGAGTTCCATTGCTTCGACGCCCTCAACACGCCCCACGACCACCCGGCGCGCAACGAAAAGGACACCTTCTATTTCGACTCCGGAAAACTCCTGCGCACCCACACCTCCAGTGTGCAAATCCGCACCATGGAAACCCAGACGCCGCCGATCCGCATCATCGCCCCCGGCTCCGCCTACCGCCGCGACGAGATCGACGCCACCCATCTATCCGTTTTCAACCAGCTCGAAGGCCTCTACGTCGGCGAGGACGTCTCACTCCCCGACCTCAAAGGCACCCTCGAATATTTCCTCCACGAACTCTTCGGCGCGCAAACCGAAGTGAGATTCCGCCCGCACTTCTTCCCCTTCACCGAGCCGAGTTTTGAAATCGACGTGAAACTAACCGTCAAAGGCCAGGCCCCGCGTTGGATCGAAGTCGCCGGCTGCGGCATGGTCGATCCCGCCGTTTTCGAATCCATCAACCAGTCCCGCAAAGACAACGCCTTCGACCCCGAAAAAGTCACCGGCTTCGCCTTCGGCATGGGCCTCGACCGCCTCGCCATGATCCGCTGGGGCATCAAGGACATCCGCCTCCTCATCGAAAACGACGCCCGCTTTCTCAAGCAGTTTGCTTGAAGACACAAGACGTTGAGACACAAGACACAAGAAGCTGGAAAACGAACATTTATGACACTCACTCAACCACAAGGTGAAGCCTTCGCCGACATCCTCGTCCTCGCCATGTGCATCGACGGACATTTCTCACTGTTGGAAGAAGAGTCGATCCAAAAGGAAATCGACGGCATCGGCTGGGACGAAAACCTGAGCCCGTCGCTCCATATCAGTTCCTCCATCGCCCGCGCCCGCGACGTGGCGGGATCCACCGACCAGGTGAGGATCTATCTGGAAAATCTCGCGCCACTCTTCGCCGTTCCCGCCGACGCACAGTTCGTCATGAACCAAACCCTCAAAGTCCTCAACTCCGACGGAACCAACCCGGACGAAGGTGTTTTCACCTCCCAGCTCAAAGCGATCCTCAAGCGGTGACCCGAGCCGGGATTCTCTGACAATACCTGCTCTAAATCCTCCGCGCTTCTCTCCGCGACCTCTGCATCTCCGCGTTTCGCTTCAACCTCTCTTTCCATGAACGTCTCTTTAAACTGGCTCGCCACCCATCTCGATCTATCCGGCAAATCCATCAAGGAAATCGACGACCTCTTCACTTTCGCCGGCGTCGAAGTCGAAGGCATCATTTCCAAAGGCATCGCTTCTGATAGAATCGTGGTCGCCCAAATCATGGAAGCCGTCCAGCACCCGAACGCGGACCGCCTGAAAGTCACCCAGGTCGATTGCGGCGAGGCCACGCTCCGCCAGATCGTCTGCGGCGCGCAAAACTACAAGGTCGGCGACAAGGTCCCCTGCGCCCTCCCCGGCGCGGAACTCCCCGGCGGCTTCACCATCGGTGAAACCGTCATGCGCAAGGTCGAATCGAAAGGCATGCTCTGCGCCGCCGCCGAGATCGGCCTGCCCGCCGGTGAGGACGGCCTGCTGATCCTTCCCGCCGACGCGGAAA
>JBIPMR010000248.1:0-5714 GCA_044369025.1 Luteolibacter sp. | reverse complement strand
GCACAATCTCATTCTGACTCATCCGCCAGTGGCCTTTGCGGCTGCGCGTCGCGATGTGCACCGTTGCGGGATCCGCTCCCGGTGCCAACAAGTGGCGGCGGCGCGTGCGTGGCTGCTTCCATTGCTAGCAATAATACAACCTCACCCGCCGCCTGACCCATGCCGACAAGCCCAATACCGCCGTGTAGGTGGAGCTGAGCCTTAAGTGTTGGAGCCAACCGCGGATATCACTGTCGAGCTCGTCGATGACGGTCCGAACGTTGTGGCCGCGGTTGCGACTGGTGATTTGATTTACCAAGCCAACAATAAAGGCGCATCCGACGGCGGGCAACGTCTCAGTTGGACTTCGGGCTTCCCACTCCGCCGTGCATGGCCTATTCGTCGCACAAGAACTCATGGCAAACTACGTTTATATTGCAGCCAGCCTCGAAGGCAAAGTGCGGATACCGCAGGGTGCGGACACAAACCCTCCCGGAACAATCAGGGTCATGCGCGATATGATCTGGCATCGATTCATGATACCCATCCTCGCGCTGCTTGCGACGGCCGCCCCGGCGGCGGAAAAATTCACCTTCTCGCGGCCGCTGATGGGCACCCGCTTTGCCGTGGTCTGTTATGCCGCAGACCGCGCCGCCGCCGGAAGCGCCGCCGCCGCCGCATTTTCCAAGGCGGTGGAAGTCAACGCCGTGGCCTCCGACTATCTGCCTGATAGCGAGCTCTCGCTACTGTCGTCGAAGCCGGTCGGCGAGCCGGTTTCGCTCTCCCCGCTGCTTTATGATCTGTTGGATCATTCACGCGAGCTCGCCGCGGCCACCGGCGGGGCGTTCGATCCCACGCTCGGGCCGCTGACGAAACTCTGGCGCGAGACCCGCGCCAGCGGACGCCTGCCTGCTCCGGAAGCGCTCGCCGCCGCCCGCGCCGCCGGCGGTTGGCGGCATTTCAGCCTCGATCCGCAAGCCCGCACCATCACCCTGCATCGGCAACACATGGCTTTCGATCTCGGCGGCATCGCCAAAGGCTACGCCGCCGATTTAATGTTAGAATCCCTCACCGCCGCCGGCATCCGCCAAGCGCTGGTCACCGCCGGCGGCGACGTCCGGCTGGGCGATCCCCCGCCGGGGCGCGAGGGATGGAAGGTGGCGCTGAAGACCTTCGATGCGGGGAAAAACGACGAGGTCCTGATTTTGTCGAACGCCGCCGTTTCCACCTCCGGCGATCTGCACCAAGCCCTCGTGATCGAGGGCGTCACCTATTCCCACATCCTCGATCCCGCCACCGGCCTCGGCTTGACGCGGCGGGTGGCGGTCAGCGTGATCACCGGCGAAGCGAAGCTCAGCGACCCGCTCGCCACCGCCGCCTGCGTGCTTGGCCCGGACCGGAATCTCGGGTTGCAAAGTCTCCCCGGAGTCCGTGACTTAAGAACGCGCACTCCGCAAGAATCCCGCTTGGAGGAAAGTAAAACAACGCCATGAAAAACAGCCGCCGAAACTTCATCCAGAATTCTCTGTTAGGCACCGCGGGGCTGGGTCTCGCCTCCACCACGGAAGTGCGGGCCGAGGCCATCGCGGGCGCGGCCGCACCCGAAATCACCGAAAACGTCGATGTGCTCGTCGTCGGCGGCGGCACGGCGGGAGCCATCGCCGCCATCCAGGCCGGCCGCGCCGGGGCGAGTGTCCGGCTGGTCGAGCGCAACAGCCAGCTCGGCGGCACGATGACCACCGGCGGCGTCGCGTATCCCGGGCTCTTCGATGCGTGGGGCAAACAAGTCATCGCCGGCATCGGCTGGGAACTGGTGAAGGAGAGCGTGGAAATGGACCAAGGCCCGCTCCCTGATTTTGCGAAAGTGCCGCTGCGCCACTATCAGAACCAGGTGTTCATCAACCAATTCCTCTACGCCATCCTCGCCGAGGAAAAATGCGGGAAAGCCGGGGTGCAAATCGCCTATTATGAATTCCCGCAGACGGTGGAAAAAACCGACAGCGGTTGGGAGGTCGAGTGCATCGGCTTCGGCACCAAACGCCGGGTGCGCTGCAAGCAGATCATCGACTGCACCGGCGGCGCCGAAGTCGTCGGTCTGCTAGGTCTGCCGCGACTGAGCGAGGAGGAACGCCAGCCCGGTTCCTTTCTCTACATGATGGATAAGGCCCACGAGCCGGGCCGCAACCAGATCCACCGCCTCTACGTCCACGGCGCGGATTCCACCAACTCGCGCACCGTCACCCACGCCAACCTCACCGGACGCAAATCCATTCTCGAACAACTGCGCAAAAAGGGCGGCAGGCTGATGCACTTGCAGCCGGAAACCGGTTTCCGCGAGAGCTTCCGCATCGTCGGCGAAACCCAGATCAGCGTGAACGACTATCGCGACGGCAAAATTTTTGAGGATTCGATCTGTTATGCGTTCTATCCGGTCGATCTCCACACCAAAAGCGGCGTCAAGCCCGAGCCGCTCAAGCCCGGCAAGGTGCCGACCATCCCGCTCCGCGCCTTGATTCCCAAGAGCGCCCGCAACCTTCTGGTGGCGGGACGCTGTGTGAGCAGCGACCGCCTGGCGAATTCCGGCTTGCGGGTGCAGGCCTCGTGCATGGGCATGGGACAGGCCGCCGGGGCCGCCGCCGCGCTCGCCGCGAAGGCGGGAACCACTCCGCTGGAGGTGCCACTCAAGGAGATCCACGGCTTGCTCCGCCAACATGGAGCCATCATCCCCGGCGATGTCTGACCGGTCGAAAACCCAGCTCGGCACGCTGCGCCGCCGTGCCGTTTCCCTGCTCACCGCGCTGACTTTCCTCGTGCTCGCGGTGACCGGCGTGATCGCTTTCATCCTGCCATTTTCCATCGACGTCATCGGCCTTCATGCGCTGATGGGTTTTGTTTTCATCGCGCTGATCGGCCTGCACGTTTTCAACAACAGCCGCCCTCTCAAAAGTTATCTGCACAGCAAGGCGCTGTGGGCAAGCCTCGCCCTAACAACCGTCCTCACCCTGCTCTTCGGGTGGCAGCCCGCACCGGTGAAAACCGTGCTCGGCTGGAGCGGCAACCTCGGCCCGGCGATCGAGCGCTTCCAGATGGACGCAGACGGGATGGTTTTCGACTACAGCCCGTCGCCGGATTACCAGATGAGGCTCAACGTCGCACCCGGCCCGGCTTTCGGCACGAGCCCGCCGCCGCAGGTGGCGATCTGGCTGGAAAACCAGGGCGGCTACCACATCAAGACCCTGCTCGCGCCCTCCGTCCCCAAGGAAACCCCCTACTATACCTTCAAACATGCCGGTTGGGAAAAGGCCAGGCGCGATGCCGAACAAGCCGGCGACATCGACGCCGTCTCCTCGCCCACTCCGAACGGCTCGTTCGATCCCGCCGATTATATCCTGCCCGGGGATGCAAAGGACGCCATGCCCTATCAACTTCTGTTGGAGATCAACCGCCCCGGCGACGACCAGCCGTCGCTGGTTTACGCCGTCGAAATCGACAACCGCCTGCCCAGGCATTTCCAACTGCTGGATCTGCGCGGCTACCCGAAGCGCGGGGACGCCGACGGCAAGGAGGCGTGGGCGCTCTACTACGTCGATGAAAGCTTCGGCCCGGCCTTGGAACTCATCGACAGCGCCCTTCTAACCATCGATCGCGGTCCGTGAAAGACGGGCGACGGCGCTTGACGTCTCGATGGCAGAGACGCTTGTTGCCCGCCGATTATGTTTTCCCAATGGTTTCAGAAAAAGCGCGGCAGCTGGAAGGATGACTCGCTGGCAGGCCTGACGACGGCGTTGGCGCTGGTGCCGGGGTCGATCGCGTTTGCGTTCGTGGCGGGCGTGCCACCGATCTCGGGGCTTTATGCCGGGTTCATCGTCTGCCTGATCACGGCGGCATTCGGCGGGCGGCCGGGGATGATTTCCTCGGCGGCGGGATCGCTGGCGGTGGTGATGGTGGCGCTGGTGGCGGAAGGAAACCGGCGCGGCGGCGAAGGGGCGGGATTTGAATATTTGCTGCTGGCGGTGATCCTGATGGGCGTGATCCAGATCATCATCGGCCTGCTGAAGCTGGGGCGCTTGATCCGGCTGGTGCCGCACCCGGTGATGATGGGATTTGTGAACGGGCTGGCGATCGTGGTGTTTCTCTCGCAGTTGAAAATGTTCCGGCAGCGGGACGGGGCGGTGACCGGCGATTGGCTGCACGGAACGGAGCTGGCGACGATGCTCGGACTGGTGGCGCTGACGATGGCGATTGTCTATGTGCTGCCCAGGTTTACGAAGAAAGTGCCATCGTCGCTGGTGGCCATCGGGGTGGTCAGTTTGATCGGCGCCTTCGGCTTGCCGACGCAAACCGTGGGGGATCTATCAAGTGTTCAGGGTGCCCTGCCGATGCCGCATGTGCCGGGGGTGCCGATGACCTGGGAGACTCTGCGGTTCGTGGCACCTTACGCGCTGATCCTCGCGCTGGTGGGTTTGATCGAAACTTTGATGACTTTGCAGCTGATCGACGAACTGACGGAAAGCCGCGGCAAGGGGAACCGCGAGGCGCTGGCACTGGGCGCGGCGAACATCGTGGCCGGAGTGTTCAAGGGAATGGGCGGCTGTGCGCTGGTGGGGGAAAGCCTGATCAACATCGGCTCGGGCGGGCGCGGGCGGATGTCCGGCGTGATTGCGGCGCTCGCGTTGTTGGCGTTCATCCTGGTGGGTGCGCCGTTGATCGACCGGATCCCGATCGCAGCTCTAACCGGTGTGATGTTCGTGGTGGTGATCGCCACGTTCGAATGGACGAGCTTCCGGACCATCGGCAAGGTGCCTTTGAGCGATGTGCTGGTGGTGATCGCGGTGACGGCGATCACGGTTTGGCATGATCTGGCGGTGGCGGTGATCAGCGGCGTGATCCTGTCCGCGCTGGTTTTCGCGTGGAAAAGTGCGAAACACGTGAGGCTTTCGGTGGTGGGTGAGTCGGAGGGAAAACGGATCTACCGGCTGGAGGGCTTGTTATATTTCGGCTCGGTGCGCGATTTCGCCGAGCAGTTCAAGCCGGCGTCCGACCCGGACACGGTGGTGCTGGATTTTCACGAAGCGAGGGTTTGCGATCTCTCGGGCCTGGAGGCGATCAAGTCGCTGGCAGGGCGATACAAAAGCATCGGCAAGACGCTGGAACTGCGCCACCTCTCACCGGACTGCGGCCGCATGCTGGAACGTGCGGGAGATCTGGTGAAAGTGGCGGTGGCCGAGGACGATCCGATCTATCTGGTGGCGAGAATCCCGGGCCGGGCGCCGTGATCCGCCAGCGGCGGTTAAAACGTCCAATTCTATGACACGGTGCCGAAGACCTGCTCTTCCTCCTGCTCGTCGAATTCCTTGGTCCGATAGACCAGGGCGTAGGAAAGTTTGATGTTTTTATAGTTCACCGCAGCGCCGGCGCTCAAGTCGGCGACGAGCACAAGAGCAACGAAATCCCGGCTGCCCGCAAGCTGTTGGAAAAACCCGGCATCTACATTTGCAGCCTCGAGCCGGATGCGGCACGCGGCGACGAACTCTTGGAGCGCATCCGCCGTTATTGGGACATTGAGGGCGGTCTCCACCAGCGGCTCGACGTAAGCGGCGGCGAAGATGCCAGCCGCGTGCGCAACCGCAATGCCATCCTGGTCTTGGGCATTCTCCGCCGCAGCGCCGTCGGCATTTACTACCCTTGGAGACGCCATCGCAAAAACCTCCGGCAATCGACCTTCAAGGACTTCC
>JBIPMR010000247.1:0-5720 GCA_044369025.1 Luteolibacter sp. | reverse complement strand
CTCATGGAAGTGGCGCTCCACCCGGACTACGGCCAAAACGGCTGGGTTTACCTCGGTCTCTCCGACGGCACTCGCAAAAAACAGGAAAAGGGCAAGGACGACGTAAAATGCATCACTGCGATCGTCCGAGGAAAAATCAAGGATCACCAATGGACCGAGCAGCAATGGATTTACCGGCCCGACCCCAAGTTCCGCTCCAATTCCGGTGCGCATTTCGGCACCCGTTTTGTGTTTGATCAGGGCTACATCTATTTCGTCATCGGCGAGCGCGGCGGCATGATGCAGGTTCAGGACCTGGGCCTTCCTAACGGAAAAATCCACCGCCTGCACGACGACGGCCGCGTCCCCACGGACAATCCCTTCGTCAACACCCCGGATGCCATCCCCGGCATCTGGAGCTACGGCCACCGCAATCCCCAAGGCCTCGCGATCGACCCGCGGGACGGCCTGCTCTACAGCACCGAACACGGGCCGCGCGGCGGCGACGAGCTGAATCTCATCCTTCCCGGGAAAAACTACGGTTGGCCGGTCATCACCTACGGCATGAACTACGACGGCACCCCCATGGTCGGCATCACCGAAAAGGAAGGCATGGAGCAGCCCATCACCTATTGGGTGCCCTCGATCGCGGTGTGCGGCCTTGATTTTTACAACGGTGATCAATTCCCGAAATGGAAAAATGATCTGCTCGCCGGCGGTCTCGCCCAACAGGAAGTCCGGCGCATCCGCATCGAGGACAAAAAAGTCGTCTCCCAGGAAATCATCCTCAAGAACATCGGCCGTGTCCGTGATGTGGCCACGGGTCCCGACGGCTTGATCTATGTGATCCTCAACGGTCCGGACCGCCTCGTCCGGCTGGTGCCGGCGACGAATTAAAACATCACCCGAACGGAGTAGGTGAGCAGGCCGATTCCTCTTCTTGACTGCCAGCCAGGCCATGCGATTTTAAACCATGGCAATGGAGGAAAAACTCCGGGATCCTTGGCTGCTCGCCGTCTGGCCCGGAATGGGCGGAGTGGCGATCACCGCCGGGTATTATCTGATGGCCAAGCTCGGAATGTATTTGCTCGTCGAGTTTCCCGCGACCGAGATTTTTGAAACCAAGGAGGTCGAGGTCAAGGGCGGCTTGATCCTGAACCGCCGGCTGCCGCGGAGCCGGATTTTCTGCTGGAAAGACCCCAAAGGACAACACGACCTCATCCTTTTCATCGGTGAAGCCCAGCCCCCATCCCGGGGCAGCGACTTCTGCATGAAACTCATCGAGCATGTTCGGCGATTGGGGGTGGGAAGGGTCTTCACCTTTGCCGCGCTCGCGTCCCAGATGCGGCCCAAACACGACTCCCGGGTCTTTGGCGCGGCCATCGACCCAGCCACACTCGATCAGTTCAAGCAACTCGACGTCAAGGTGATGGAGGATGGTGACATCAGTGGACTCAATGGCGTTCTGCTAGGGATGGCCGCCAGCAGCGGCATGACCGGCGGCTGCCTGCTGGGAGAAATCCCATTGGTGTTTTCACAAATCCCATTTCCCAAAGCATCGGTCAACGTGCTTGAGTTCTTCACGAAGATGGCGGGTATCGATCTCGACCTGACCGAGCTTCGCATCCATGCGGGCAAGGTGGACTCGACTCTGGAGGACTTCATGAAACGCATGGAACAGAGCGACGAAGAGTCCATGGCTGAACCGGAGGAGCCGCCGGGGCTTTTGGCTGGGGAACCCTCGCATGGGGTTTTGCATAAAAACCAAAAACGGATTGAACGGCTTTTCGAACAAGCCCGCGGGGATCGCTCCCAAGCGTATGCGTTGAAGCAGGAACTCGATCGGCTCGGGCTTTTCGCAGAATATGAAGACCGTTTTCTCGATTTATTCAAGAATCCCGAATGACTCATCCGACATTTCTTCTGCTAGTGCATCGTCCTGGAAATAACTGTGCATTTGGAGCAGCCTGTGGCGTGATTCGGTCATGGCACGGACCGCTCAGGTGTCGCTGGGACCCGAAGACCGACCAGTTGGCCCGGTGGATGGCAGCGGCGCTGCTGCGGCCCAGGAGGGCTTCAGGCGGGTCAGGGGACACAAGGAGCCGGGGCAACTGGCCACGGCGCTGGGAAGGGTCGGTTCCGCCGCCTCGTCGCTCCGCTCCTCGTCGGCCCCACCGGCCCTTCCCAACGCGGGAGCGGGGAGTGCATTCAGAGCTTGTAGGGGAGACTGGATTCTCCTATCCAATGTCCATCAGCTAGCCACCTGAGATTTTAACCATTTAACGGCAAGAAAAATACCCCCCCGAATTATGAAAAGCGTCATACTGGTCGATGATCATCCGATACTGCGTGAAGGATTAAGCAAATTGATCGCTGCCGAAGCAGGACTGGACATCTGTGGGGTGGCCGGATCCGTGCAAGAGGCGCTCGCGCTGGTGGAATCGGAAATGCCGGATCTCGTGATCACGGATTTGACGCTTCCGGGCCGGAATGGTCTCGAATTGATCAAGGACCTCGGTTCGCTGCATCCCACGCTTCCGATTCTGGTGCTCTCGATGCATGATGAAATGGCCTATGCCGAGCGCGTGCTGCGGGCCGGCGGGCGCGGCTATGTGATGAAAGACACACCGCCTGCCGAATTGCTGCAAGCCATCAGCACCGTGCTTGGAGGCGGGGTGTTTGTCAGTAAAAACGTCAACAACCATCTTCTGCAAGCGCTCTCCAATGGCAAACGCCAGCCTCAGCCGAGTTTTCCCATGGAACGGCTCACCGACCGGGAAATGGAGATTTTCGAACTGATCGGCCGGGTGAAAAGCAATCAAGAGATCGCCTGCCAGCTAGGCATCAGCCCCCGGACCGTGGACGCGCACCGCTCCCACATCCGCGAGAAGCTCGGGATCGCTGACAGCAACGAGCTCACCCGCCAGGCGATCCGCTGGATCGAGGTGGGATTGATATCTCCTTAGCAGCCGCGCGCTCGGACGATGTTGGAAATGCGCAGGCCGGACTGCGGTGAAAGCGCGGTTGCGACTTCGGCTTCAGCCGATAGCCAAACCGCCATTGCAGGCTAAGATGAGGGGTGTGTTGCACGGCGTTTACTCTCCGCCAGCGCACCGACATCGTCACCTATCTGCATTCCCGCTATCAGAAAATGCCGCCGCCCGGCAGCTCCTACCCCGTTTGCCTTCCCTGATCCCCGTGGATCACCCGACCGTGGATCCCCACACACCTCGAAAAATCCCATGCAACCCATCAAACGCCACCCCTTCAGCAACCGCGCGGACGCAGGCCGCCAGCTTGCGGAGTGCCTCGCCAAATTCAGCGGTAGCCGTAACCTCATCATTCTCGCCATGCCCCGCGGCGGTGTCGCCGTCGCCGCGAAAATTGCCAGCGCCTTGAAAAAGCCCCTCGATGTGTTGCTGGTGCGCCGGCTCATCCTTCCGAACAGTGATGATCTCTCGATTGGCGCGATCACCAGCGGTGGCGTCCGATTGTTGAACCATGCGCTGATCGACCGCATGCACCTGGGCCGCGAGGTGATCTCCGACATGATCTTTCAGGAATCCATCGAACTCGCCCGCCGCGAAAGACTCTATCGCGGCGACCGACCTTCGCTTGAAATCGCCGACCGGCAGGTGATCCTCGTGGACGATGGCTTCACTCCCAGTTCACTCATCCGGGATGCCATCCGCTTGATCCGGCGCCAGCATCCCGAGAAGCTCGTGCTCGCACTCCCCGCCGCCCCGGCTCTCGTCACCCGCGAACTCGGGATGGAGGCGGACGAAGTGGTGACCGTTGCCGAGACCGATCCCTCCGGCACCCTGGGTGATTGTTTCAAAGATCTCGCCCCCACCACCGATGACGAAGTGCTCGGCCTGCTGGGCCACGCCGCAGCTCCGGCGCCACCGGCCGCATCCAAGCCCAAGTCGAAGCAACACAGGGTTAGGGCTGTCGCGTACTGAATCATGGGAAGAACGCGTAGTCGGGATCGCGCTTTCCACGAATTCACAAAACCCGCCACCATGTTAGCTTGAGCTTGTTTGAGAGACCTGCCGCCCGCCCGAGCTTCGTGGAGCGAACAGGTTCTGGATAGGCTCTCACCAGAAAATCCCCCCACATATCCCCCCCGAGAATCGGATGCCAACGGAATTGCCACCGTCTGACATCAAAAGATGGCCGCAGTGGAACCCCCACTGCGGCCATTTACTTTAGAACCGGAGGCGCGGGGCGGCGGCACGGTCTAACGCACGAATGGATCCAGGATCCGGCGCACCGCGCTGGCGGCGGGGATGATCTGTTCGGCGACTTGTCGTTCGATTTCCGGCAGCAGTTGTTTCACCCTCGGATCGCGGAAAAACCGCTGGCGCAGTTCTTCCTGAATCAGCGCGTGCATCCATTCGATCGATTGATGCTTGCGGCGGGCGGCGAAGGCACCCGACTCGCGGGTGGTGGCGGAGAATTTTTCGACCACCTGCCAGAGTGTTGCCAGCGTCTCCGGAACCAACGCCGAGCAAGTCGTGCAGCGCGTTTTCCAGCCGGGCGTGGCGGGTTGCAGCATGTGCAGCACCCGGCTGTATTCGGTGCTGGCGAGTTTGGCGCGCGGGGCGTTGTCGCCATCCGCTTTGTTCACGGCTAACCAATCGGCGATTTCGATCACGCCCTTCTTCATGCCCTGCAATTCATCGCCGGCTCCGGCGATCATGATCAGCAGGAAAAAGTCCACCATTGAGCGGACGGTAATTTCGTTTTGTCCGACGCCGACGGTCTCGACGAGGATCACGTCGAAGCCGGCGGCCTCGCACAGCAGCATCGTCTCGCGACTCTTGCGCCCGACGCCGCCCAGCGATCCGGCGGATGGGGAGGGACGGATGTAGGCGTTCGGCTCGCGCACCAAGTTTTGCATGCGCGTTTTGTCGCCGAGAATGCTACCGCCGGTGACGCTGCTGCTCGGATCCACCGCCAGCACGGCGACGCGGTGGCCCTGCCCGCAGAGTTGGCAGCCGAGCGACTCGATCAGCGTGCTTTTGCCCGCGCCCGGCACGCCGGTGATGCCCACGCGGATCGAATTCCCGGTTTTCGGGAGGATGCGGGTGAGCAGCTCTTGGGCAATCGCTTCGTGGGCGGGATTGTTGCTTTCCACCAAGGTGATGGCCCGCGAGAGGATGCTCACATCAAACGTCAGGATGCCGCGCTCGTAGTCATCGAGCGAAAGTTTGCGGCGTTTGGCGGCTTTGCGTTCCACGGCGGCGGAGTCTGGCAAAATCCCGTGCATCACGCGACTCGCAAAATGAGGATCGCTCTCGGATCCCGCCGGCACCCAGTCAGGCAGCGCGGACGCCGAATCCACGTTCGTGGCGGTGCCGTCGGGTTGCAGGGAATCGGTAAGCGGGCTCATGGCGCTGCAAAATCATCAAATTCGCCGCGGCTGCCGATTAAAATCGGGATGAATGCTTGAACAATTCCAAATTGAGGATTTCATTTGTAATCACAACCTGCCGCTGCCCAAGAGTAACCCACTTGGGGAATTGAAGAAAAATCCTTGGCTCTCGATAGTATTTCCCGATGAAAGCAAACCCATTCACTCATCCTTTTCCCTTCCGCGACGCATTTCCTTCCCGGAATCGAGGATTCGCATTGATCGTCACTCTGTCGCTGATGATTTTGCTCACGGTGATCGCGGTGGGGTTGTTGAGTTTGTCCACCATCAGTCTTCGCGCGACGGGGCAGGGGGATGCGATGGC
>JBIPMR010000246.1:0-5729 GCA_044369025.1 Luteolibacter sp. | reverse complement strand
AGCGGAGACCACGATTTTAACGATCTCTCGCCGCCTTGACGCATTTCCGTCTCGATCCGTGGCTGGCTGAAAGCTCGTGGCGGTGGTTTCCAACCACCAAGCCCACCCTCGACAAGCCTCCCCTGTTGAAGCATGTTCACCGCATGCGCTATCCAGTCATGCTTGAACGCGTTCCTGACGATGAAGGATTGCCCGGTTATTTTTACGCCCACGTTCCTTCGCTCGGTCTCACCACGCATGGCCACGGCATGGAAGGAGCGCTTGACGCGGCGCGTGATCTGGTGGCTCTGTGGAACGAGGAAAAGCGCGCTCAAGGCGAGCCTGTGATCGCTGTTTCCGATGCCATCCTCGCAACTGTGGAAGTCGCTTGAAATGCCGCATACGGCGAAAGAAGTGCTCCGGAAACTGAAACGTGCCGGTTTCGAGGAGCGAAGGCAAAGCGGCTCACATTTGGTGCTACGCCATGAGGACGGCCGGCAAACTTATCTGCCGATGCACACTGGCGATGTGCCAAGCGGAACTTTCCGATCCATCCTGAAGCAGGCGGGCCTCACCGAAGATGAATTTCGCGATCTTTGAGCGGGTGGCAGCGGCTACTTTTCGGCGAGCTTGATTTCGAACATCTGCGGCCAGTATTTGCCGGTGACGAGCAGGTGGCCGGTGGCTGGGTCGAAGGCGATGCCGTTGAGGACTTCGGCGCGGTTCGGCGGAGTGAGCTGCTGGCGGAGGCCGGCGAGGTCGAGCCAGCCGGTGACGCGGCCGTCGTCGGGCGCGATGCGGGCGATTTTTTCGGATTGATAGATGTTGGCGAAGATTTCGCCGTTGATCCACTCGAGCTCGTTGAGGTTTTTGACGGGGGCGTTGCCGTCGAGGACCGTTAGGGTCTTAAGGGTGGAGAAATCCCTGGGGTTGATGAATTTCAGCTCGCTGCTGCCGTCGCTCATGATCAGCTCCTTGCCGTTGTGGGTAAGGCCCCAGCCTTCGCCGGGATAGGTGTGTGAGCGGAGCAGTTTGAAGGTTTCCGGGTCGAAGACGTAGGCGGTGTGTTCCTTCCAGGTGAGCACGAACATCTCGCCGCCGAGGATGGCGAGGCCCTCGCCGAAGACGTTTTTGGCGAGCGGGCGTTTGCGGAGGATTTTGCCGGTGGCGGGTTCGATTTCACGGAGCGTGGATTCGCCGTATTGGCCGGTGCTTTCGAACAGGCGGCCGTTTTCCAACTGCAGGCCCTGGGTGTAGGCGGTGGGGTCGTGCGCGCGGGTGGAGACGACCTGATAGCTCAGCTTGGCCGGCGGGGATTTGCCGCAGGAGCCGAGGGCGAGCAGCGCGAGGGCTAACAGGAGAGCGGTTTTGAGGTGGTGCATGAGCGGTGTGTTGTGGGTTCAGCCGACTTCGCGGGTGGGGCCGTGGTAGCCGCCGGCTTCGAGCAGGTCGTCGATTTCCAGTTTTTCGCGGTGAATGCGTTCCAGCAGTTCGGCGCGGTCGGCGGGGGCGTCGATTTCGTGGCGGGCGCAGCGTGTCAGGTGGGCGCGGAACACCTCTTCCTCGCTGCCCTTGACGCGTGCGGCGTCGACGTGGGGGCGGGGGAGTTGGATGAGCTGCATGTGGGTGGTGTAGATTTTCCCGCCCGGCTTGATGAAGGTGTGGAACTCGAACATGCAGGTGCTGGTGGAGGATTTCTGCTCCAGCCAAGTGTGGATGAAGTGGATGCTGTGTTCGAGGCCGGGGGAAACGAGGGTGGCGGATTCGACAGTGAGATCGCCGGCGGGGGACGGCAGGCGGTTCGCCTGGAGGAGCGGCCAGTCGGGGTGGCGCGCGCGCCAGGACTGGATTTTCTGTTGGAGGGAATCGGACAGATTGGCTTCCGGGATTTCGGCGGCTTCGCTGAAATGGAAGGTCTCGCGCTCGAGGCGTTTCGAGCGCAGGAGTTTCATCAGGGCGATGACGAGGATCTGGAGCGGGTTGATGCGGCGGGTTCCTAACAATGATGCGAGCGGGTATTTGTGATAGTAGGAGGTGCGGACGAGCCGCTTGCGATGCGGGGCGGCGGTGGCGGCTTGTTGCTGCTGTTCGGCTTCGATTTTACGGAGTTTCGCCATCGCTGCGGGGTGGACCTTGCGGATGCGCAACCATCCGTCGGGGCCGGATTCGCTGCGGGTGGACGGGCGGTCGAACATCGCCCAGAGCGCATTGGCGAGCAGCAGGACCAGGCCGGTGGTGATCAGGCGGAGGACCCACGCGGCATGAAACGGCCCGGAACTTAACAGCAGTGAGGGGCCGAGAATCATCAGCAGGAAAGACCCGGCTAACAGGCCGATGCGGATCTTGCGGCGGATTTGGCGGCGGCGCTCCCTGACGGTTTCACGGAATTCCCAAATCGTGATCGCGCCGGTCTGGCCGCCTCTGAGGCGGCCGAGCCAGCCCATGACAATCGACGCGCCGACCAGCGTCCAAAGCAGCCACTCGGAGTCATTTTCAAAGAGAGCCTGGGCGAAAAAGTAAATGCCGACAAACATCGCGATTTTGAACACGTGGCCGGCGCCCGCGGCTTGATAGGAGCGGGCGACGGAGGTCATTTCGTCGTCGGACGCGCCGGTTTCGAGGTCCACCTTGGGCAGCATGGCGCCGTTTCGGGCCAACACGCGTTCGCCGTAACATTGCCAATAGATGGCGGACGGAGCCTCGCTCTCATCCACCTTGGGCGGGGCATACGGGTTGGGCTCGCTCATGCGCCGGTGGTTCTTGCTTCCCGATAACAGGCGAGAAATCCGCTGGCGAAATCTTCCGGGCGATTCGCGATCCACGCGTCGATTTCGGCAAGGGGAAACCAGACGGCGGCGTCGATCTCCGCGCAGGGGAAACGCAGACTGCCCTCGTGTTTGGTTTGGAAAAGCCGGACGTGTTCCCAACCGGTTTCCTCGCAGGGGGCGATCCGCGCGATTTCTTCAAGCGGCGATTCCGCGCGGATCCCCATTTCCTCCTCCAACTCGCGCACGGCGGCCGGGGCGTAGTCTTCGCCGGCGTCGAGGTGGCCGGACACGCTGGAATCCCACAGGCCCGGGCAGGCGTCTTTGAGCAACGAGCGTTTTTGCAAGAGCAGGTCGCCGCGCTTGTTATAGACGAACACATGGACGGCGCGGTGCAGCAGTTTTTGTGCATGCACCTCGCCGCGGGTGACTTGGCCGGTCACCACGTCGTGCTCGTCCACCACGTCGAAAAGCTCGCCCGCTTTCTGCGGCAGATCTTTCAGCGGGTGGGGATCGTAAGCGCGGGTGAGATCGACCCACTGGGCGAGCGTGAGTTCCTCGCCGCGGACGGTGGCGGCGACCCCGAGGCCCGCGGTGGTTTCCTCCCACGGCGGGCCGTCGGGGAGTTGTTTTTTGAGCTGCTTGCGGCGCTGGGCGAAACCGCGGCGGATGAGTTCGTCGAACAGGCGGTAGTCGAAGGTCGGCAGCCCGCGGGTGCGCGGGGTGAGCACGGCGACGCTGGAATCGATCTTCGGTTGCGGGTAAAACGCCGCGGGCGGCACGGTGCGCAGCGCTTTCACCTCCCAGTTCGCCTGCGTCCGCAGCGAAAGGATGCCGTAGTCCTTGGTGCCGGGTGTCGCGCCGAGGCGGTCGATGACCTCCTTTTGCAGCATGATCACCGCACGCTCGAAAGGATGAGGGCGGCTGAGCAGGTTCTTCAAAATCGCCCCGCCGCAGGAGTAGGGGAGGTTGCCGAGAAATTTCAGCGGGCGGTGTTTGAACAGCTGGCGGCCGTCGAATTTCACGCCGTCGGCATGGTGGACTTCGACGCTTGGGTCGGCGCGGAAGCGGTGTTTCAGGGCATCGGCGAGGCGGGCGTCGAACTCGATCAGGATCAATTTCCGCACTTTTCCCACCAGATGCTCGCTGAGCGATCCGGTGCCCGGGCCGACTTCCACCACCGCGTCGTTTTCGGAAATTTCCAACTGCGAGACGATCCAGCGCGCCATGTTCGGATCGATCAAAAAATTCTGCCCGAGCTGTTTGCTCGGCATTACGCCTGCGTGAATCAACGCTTCTCGAATTTCCCGACCGGTCATGGCCGCCGTTCATGCCGCATCGCGGCACGGCGTGCAACTCAAACGCGCGGACGCCTGCGTCTTGAGAGGGCCGCCGCGCTGGCAAGAACCCACAAGGCATAAGAACCCGGCTCGGGGATCAGCGTTACACCGCCCAACGCCGAATCGATGGCGCCGCTGTAGCTCGCCACGTCCGTGAGCAGGCTGAGATTGCCGAACGCGGAAGTGTTTCCCGCTTGTCCGTTGAAGCCCAACACCGCCGAGTAGATGCCGGAGAGATGCCATTCACCTGCGGAATAATAAAAAGCGCCACCGCCGGAATCGCCGCGCGAACCTTGCGCCTCGTTGCTGTTCAACCACCCGCTGCCTCCGGGTTGGTCGAAGTCGGTCATGTAGCCGATGGTATTGTAAGACCCCATCGAGAAGGTCCCGGTGGTCCCGGTGACCGGTACGGTTTCAAGCGAATCGAGAAATTCCGCCTCGATCTGGTTGACGCCCCAGCGCTTCAACGTCGTGCCCGACCATTGGTAGCCCGTCCCCACGGTGACGGAAACCGTATCCGAGGCGGTAGCGCTGAGGGTGGCATTCTGAACCCGGTTTTGCCCGTAACCGACCATGAAAAGCAAGGCGCCCGCTGTGCTGGGGGACGTTGAAATATTCACCGCCGGGAGCGTCGGCACCGCGAGATCTTCGCGGTGGTAGCGGACCAGCCGCAGGTCGCCGCCCGGGAGCGCGCCGAAGCCATCCACCCCGTTCGGTTGGCGATTGTAAACCAGCCCGTCGATGGTGACGGTATTTCCCTGGGTGAGGCTGCTGCTGACATGGCGGGCCGTCAGCACCCACACGTCCCTGGTGGCCGCATTGTAGCCCAGATAAACTCCGGAAGCGTCCGAGTAGCGGATCACATTCTCGAAGGCCGGGAAGGAAATCCCGTATTCGCTTTGAAACTGCGTCTCGGTCGTGTTGTTCGCCGTATTTCCACCGCCGCTGGCCCCAGCCACGATCACCGCAGACGCGGGGAGGGTCAGGGCGGCAAGGATAAGGCCGATGTTGTGTAGATGGGTTTTCATGATCCAGGCGGCAACTTCCCCTGATTAGGAATTTTGCGGAGATGGCGCAAGTGGATTCCCCACCATTGACGACAGCGCCCGGATCGTCTCCCATCCGCCCATGTCCGAGCCGAACCTGAAGAAACCCCTCTCATCCCACCGATGGGTCCTCGGCTACCTGATGCGGGAAAAACGGGTGTTCCTGCCCGCGCTCGCCGCGCTGTTCTTCACCGCCGTGCTCTCGCTGGCGTTTCCCTATTACCTCAAGGAACTCATCGGAAATCCCGCCGACGCCCTGCGCCAGGGTATCGATCCGGCGCTGGTCGTCGAGCGGTCCAACCGCATCGTATTCACCCTCATCGGCGTGCTCGCCGTGCAATCGATCATCGCGTTTTTCCGCGTCCAGGGTTTCATCCGCTCCGGCGAGGCCGCCCTGAACCACCTGCGCCGCGACATCTTCGCCCACCTGGTGAAATTGCCGGTCCGTTTCTATCAGGAGCAGCGCTCCGGTGCCCTCAGCAACCGCGTTTCCGCCGACCTCGGCATCGTCCGCGACACCCTGCTCAACGCGGTCCCGCAAGCGGTGCGCCACACCGTTATCCTGATCGGCGGCCTGGTGTTCATCTTCATCGCCTCGT
>JBIPMR010000245.1:0-5764 GCA_044369025.1 Luteolibacter sp. | reverse complement strand
CAGCAACGCCAAAGCGGCCGCGGCGGCCCAGCCGCTGATGGCGATCCAGTTGGTGCGTTTCGAGGTGTTGAGCCCGAGTCGCGCGTGCAGCCGGTCGATCTGTCCGGCCTTGGGGGCCAGGGGGGTAACGCTGACGGCCGCCACCGCGGCGGCGAGGCAGTTCATTTCGCGGTAGGCGTCGGCGAGGTCCGGATTCCGCCGCGCCGCAGCGTCGAAGCTCGCGGCTCCGTCGGCGTCGAGCATGCCGAATGCCCGCCAGACAGCGTTTCCGTTAGGGTCAGAAGTCATGGCGTGAAAGTTGGTTGCGCACCTTTTCCAAAGCGCGGCGCAGGCGGTTTTTGACCGTGCCGAGCGGGGTTCCCAACGACTCGGAAATTTCCGAATGGGTGTATTCGAGGAAGACGGCGAGTTCCAGGCACTTGCGCTCGTTTTCCTCAAGCACCGCCAGGGCGGCCCTGACCCTGCGCCAGTCATCGATCACCATCACCTGCGGGTCCTCGGATTCTTCGGCGGGTGCGTGCAAATGGATGGGCACCACCCGCGAGCAATCCCGCTTGCTGCGGTGGCGGTAGCGCAGGCGGTCGATGCAATAGCCGCGCATCACCGCGAAAGCCCAGACGAAGGGCGGCGATTGTTTCGGATCGTAGTCGACCGAGCGGTGCCACATCCGGACGAAGGTGTCCTGCACCACTTCCTCCGCCTCGTTGCGGTTGCCTAACATTTTGCAGGAGGCGCCGAGCAGGATCGGACTCCACATTTCATGAAGCTCGGTGAGTGCGCCGCCGTCGCCCTTGGCCATCCGCGCGATCAGGGCGATGGCCTCACCGGTCCGGTCCTCCGCCAGCCTCAGGGGGGGATTCCGCGCAAACTGGATTTCCGGTTCGATCATGGATGACGATGACAACATCGGGATGCTGCATGGTTTTTGGACCGATGCACGCATGATCCGTCAGCCTGCGGGATTTTGGCCCACCCGATTTCGTCTCACCCGGCAAACTGTCCCTTGCCGTCGGCGGCGGGCTGGCCTTAACTCCGCGCATGCACGAAGAAATCAAGCTCACCCGCGAAGTCGCCGCCATCCAGATCCCCAGCGGCGATTCGCTCACGCTTCCCGCAGGCACCGCGGTGTTCATCACCCAGCGGCTTGGCGGCACCTACACGGTGGCCACTTCCCAGGGGTTGGCGCGGATTTCCTCGCAGGACGCCGATGCGCTGGGCGTGAATCCCGAGGAGGAACAAAAAAAGCAGGCCGAAGTCAGCCGTCTCAAGGACGCGCCGCTCGAAGAGCAGGTTTGGGCGCAGCTCAAGGGCGTTTATGACCCGGAAATCCCGGTGGACATCGTCAATCTCGGCCTGGTTTACGATTGCTTCATCGAAGAATCCGAAGGCAAAAAAACCGTCGCCGTGAAAATGACCCTCACCGCCCCCGGCTGCGGCATGGGACCGGTCATCGCGGCGGACGCCCAGGCGAAAATCATGACCATCGACGGCATCGACGACGCCCGCGTCGACCTCGTCTGGGACCCCGCGTGGAATCAGGAAATGATCACCGAGGAGGGGAAAATGAAGCTCGGCATGATCTGAGCCGCGCCGGCTCAGGCCGGATCTCTAGCGGAAGTCTGGTCGATGTAGGCGATGATGGTCGGGATCGCCGACTCCAACACCGCCGCGACCTCCTCATACGCCGCCCGTCCCATGCCGATGGGATCCGGAACGTCGCTCGCATTTCCTTTGCGGGGCATGTCCACAAACTCGCATACCAGATAGAATTTATCCGCATGCTCCGGGAAGCGGCTTTCGAGGATTTGCAAATGGCCGCGCGTCATCGCGAAGACATGGGTTGCCGCTGATAGAACCGCGGCGCTCGCCGGCCGGCTGCCGAAATCTTCCAGCGCCGCGCCGCGCTTTTTCAGGATGGCGTTGGTTTCCGGGCTGGAGGGCGTGCCCGGGCTGGCAGCCACCCCGGCGGAACTCACCTCGTAGTCGCCGCGATCCATCACCGCTTTTTTAAACAGCCCCTCGGCCATCGGGCTACGGCAGGTATTTCCAGTGCAAACAAACAGCACGTGCTTCAAGTCGGACATCGCGGCGGAGACTGCCCGCTCGAATCCCATCCGTCAAATCTCAACCTCCCGCTTTCGCCTGGCGAAAGATCAACCCGCCCGTTTGAGTATCGGCATCCTATCATGCGAAAATCCCTCCTGATCATCGGCCTAACCACCATCGCCTGCCTCACCCCCGCGCATTCCGAATCCGGCATGGGCTGGGTTTCCTATCCGGGCGGCGAGGGTCCTGGAAAAGGAAAACACGTCGTGTTGCTCGCCGGCGACGAAGAATACCGCTCGGAAGAAGCGATGCCGATGCTCGCCAAAATCCTCAGCCAGCACCACGGCTTCAAATGCACCGTGCTCTTCTCCGCCGATCCCGATGGCACGATCAATCCCAACCTCGGCACCAGCCTCGGCCAGCCCGAAGCCCTCGCTTCCGCCGATGCCATCGTGATGTCGCTGCGCTTCCGCAAGTGGGCGGACGAGGCGATGAAATATTTCGACGACGCGATCCAGCGCGGCATCCCGGTGATCGCGCTGCGGACCAGCACCCACGCCTTCCAACTCCCCCCCACCAGCGGGTTCAAACACTACAATCAGTTCGGCAAAAAAGTGCTCGGCGAGTCCTGGGTCACCCATTGGGGCAAGCACAAGGCGGAAGCCACCCGCGGTGTGATCGAGTCAGCCAACCGGGAAAATCCGCTGCTCCGCGGCGTGACCGATGTGTTCGGCGATTCCGATGTCTACGAGGCCTATCCGCCCGCCGATGCGGTGATCCTGCTGCGCGGCCAAGTCCTCAAAGGCATGAACCCGGCCGATCCCGCCGCCGACCACGAAAAAACCCGCGCCACCGATAAACAGAAACAAGGCGTGAACGACCCGATGATGCCGGTCGCCTGGACCCGCGAGGTCAAAAACAGCTCCGACAAAACCAACAAAATCCTCTGCACCACCATGGGCGCCGCGACCGACCTCGCCAGCGAAGGGCTCCGCCGCCTCGTCGTGAACGGGGTGTTCTGGGGCCTCGGCCTCGAAATTCCGGTAAAAGCGGAGGTCACCCCGGTCGGCGAATTCGTCCCCAGCAAATACAGTTTCGACGCGTTCAAAAAGGGCACCCAAGCCGCCGACTACGAACCCGCGAAGTGAGGCCGCCCGGAGCAGGGCACAACCGCTAACATCAGGGAGGCATTGCCAAAAAAGGAAGTGCCTGACCCCGGATAAGAGGGGCGGCAATTGCCGCGGTGATGCTTGCCCTCGCGTTCCTACCCAACCGGATTGAAGGGTCCTCATCCATGTCCATCCGGGAAATCCGTGGTCACAAATCTTTTTTTCTCCGTGGTGCAGCGCCCCTGCCGCCGCGCGCGGATTTTTCCTATTGAAATCCGCTCATCCCGGATGTTGTTGGGTGGATGAAAACTCCCACGCTTCTGCTCTTCGCCGCCCTCGTCTCCTGCGGCGCCCAATCCGAAAAGCCGGCATCCCCGCCGGCCTACGTGGACGAAGCGCCGCTTCCGGAGGGTTGGCCGAAGCCCGGTCCCTACGATCAAGTGGCCGAAAAATCCTACCCCGCCTACCGCGCCGCCTTCACCACGCGCCAAGGCGAAGCCATGGCGTTCTGGCAGCTTTTCGGGCATATCAAAAAGAACAACATTCCGATGACTGCGCCGGTGGAAATGGCGATGGACGCCAGCGACGGCGCTTTCGAACAATCGACGATGGCCTTTCTCTATCAAAATGAAAAGGTCGGCAAAACCGGCCCCGACGGCGAAGCCGTGGAGGTCCGCGATGTTGCCGCCGCCAAAGTCCTCAGCTACACTTGGCAGGGCACGGATTCGAAAGCCAACATCGCCAAAGCCAGGGAATCCCTCGAAGCCGCCCTCACCGGCAAAAAGCTGACTCCGAAATCCTTCCGCCTGCTCGGCTACAACGGCCCGGGCACTCCGCAGGCGAAGAAAACCTGGGAGCTCCAGGCGCTCTTGAACTGATCACGGCGCCGCCTGTTTCGCCAGCGACGCTTCGATTGGTTCGATTGGTTCGACAAATCACGGATTCACAAAATCCTTGATTGGAAACCCGCTTGGCGCCGGTTTCCGGGATGGCTCGTCACCGGCATGTAGCGGTTGCTCTCCACCTTTCGCCAGGGCTGGAATCGCGCGAGGATGCGCCGCGGGCACGTCTTTCAAGGGCGTTACAAGGCGGTGCCGGTCAATGCCACGGATTCCACCCCCCATTGCTGGCGGCGAACGAGGGCCGCAGGATCGAAGAAGAAGCGATGGTGGCGATCCGCCGTGGCTGGTATCTCGGTTGTCCTGCACCCAACTGGATTCCGCGGGCGAATTGGCATTCGACAAGTCACCCTCCTTCACCGCAGATTCCGGCCCTATGGCAGGTATCATCATCGCACCCCGCGCACGCATTTTTCATGGTCACGAGTGGATTTATGCCACCGAGATCAAAAAATCCTTCGGCAACCCGCAACCGGGCGATGTCATCACCCTCAAGGATTTCCGCGACCGCCCGCTGGGCACCGCGATCTACAATCCGCTGTCGCAAATCGTCGCCCGCCGTTTCTCCCGCCGCAAGCAGGACCTCGACCTCGACTTTTTCACCCGCCGCATCGCCCAATCCATCGAGCATCGCAAACAACGCGGCATCGATGAAACGCTCGCCCGCCTGGTGTGGTCCGAGTCCGACGGCCTCCCCGGCCTGATCGTGGATCGCTACGGCGACCACCTCTCGGTGCAAACCCTCACGCTCGCGATGGACCTGCGGAAGGAAATCATCCGCGACGCGCTCATCGCGCTTTTGAATCCCGCCTCCATCGTGCTCCGCAACGATTCGCCCTACCGCAAGGCCGAGGGCATGGAACCCGGCATCGAAATGCTCCACGGCGAGTCTCCCGGTCCCTTCATCGTCCATGCGAACGGACTCGCTTACGAGGTCGATCTCTTCGACGGCCAGAAAACCGGGCTCTACCTCGACCAGCTCCAAGCCCACGCCGAAATCGCCGCGCTCGCCAAGGGCAAGCGCGTTCTCGACTGCTTCACCAACCAAGGTGGCTTCGCCCTCGCCTGCGCCAAGGCCGGTGCCGCCCATGTGACCGCCGTCGATGTCTCCGCCAGCGCCTGCGAGGCTGCCAGGAAAAACGCGGCACTCAACCACCTTGAAATCGAAGTGCTCGAACACAACGTCTTCGATTTCCTCAAACACGCCAAGCCGGACTACGACATGATCATCCTCGATCCGCCGAGCTTCACCCGCAACAAGGCCACCCTGATGGATGCCATGCGTGGTTATAAGGAAATCCACCTGCGCTCGCTCAAGCTGTTGGACAAAGGCGGTCTTCTATCCACGTTCTGCTGTTCCTACCACGCCTCCCGCGAGTTGTTCATGGACAACCTCGTCTCGGCCTCGGTGGACGCCAAAAAATCCGCTAGATTGGTGATGAACCACGCCCAGCGCGCGGACCACCCGATTTTGATTTCGATCCCGGAGACCGGGTATCTGAAAGGCTTCACGGTGGAAGTCATCGCCTCGCGCTAGATCGAGCGTCTTCCGTCCCAACGGGACGCCTCATCAAAGCCCGGCACGCAATGCCGGGTCTGAATTCCTTGGAATCCGTGCGTCCTGAAGGGACGCCTCATGCGGGAGAGGTTGCTTATGTCCGAAGCCGTCGTCGCCAACTTCCGTCGCCGCGCACAGCATGAACCGTCCTT
>JBIPMR010000244.1:0-5776 GCA_044369025.1 Luteolibacter sp. | reverse complement strand
GATCGGGATTGTCCTTGGCGAGGTCGTGTGTCTCCGCCGGGTCGGCCTTGAGGTTGAACAACTGCCATTCGCCGGTGCCGCCGGCGGCACGCAGGAGGTGAAGAATCTTCCAGTCACCGCGCCTCAGCGCGCGGTTGCCGAACAATTCCCAGCCGACCCAGTCGCGCTCACCGCGCACAGCCCCGGACTTGCCGGCGAGCAATGGAACCAGTGACTTGCCCTGCAATGGCGCGATCTTGCCATTCGGCTTCTGCGACGGATGTTCCGCGCCGGCCAGTTCATAGAGGGTGGGCGCGATGTCCATGACATGAAGCAAGGCGGAGTTGACGCCACCGGTTTGCTTGACGCCGGGGCCGGCGATGATGAGGGGCGAGCGGATGCCGCCCTCGGAGACATAGCCCTTGAACAACCGGAACGGCACGGAACCGGCCTGCGCCCAGGCCACGCCGTAGTCCACCGCCGAGCCTTTCCTGCCCCAGTTCTCCGGGCGCTGGTCGAAGTTTTTCATGAACCACTCTTTGGCATCGGCGGAGAACGCCGATGCCACTAGCGTGGCGAGTTCCGTGGGTTCCGGCCCGTTGTCTGAAAAGAAGATCACCAGCGTGTTGTCGAGTTGGTCGGCTTCCTTGAGGTGATCGAGGACGCGGCCGATGTGATGGTCCATGTTGGCAAGCATCGCCGCATAGATTTCCATTCGGCGTGCCGAAAGTTTCCGCTGTTCGGGGGTGAGCGAATCCCACGCGGGAATTCTCGGGAGCCGCGGGAACGGCTGCACTTCTTTGCCGACAATGCCGAGTTCTTTCATGCGGGCGAGGCGCGCGGCGCGGAGGGCTTCATAGCCTTGGTCGTATTGACCCTTGTATTTGTCCAGCCAGTCGTCCGGCACGGCGAAGGGGCTGTGGACCGCTTGGAACGACAGATAGGCGAGGAATGGCTTGGCGTCGGCCTGGTTCTCATCCACGGACTTCATGATGAAGTTCGCATACGCCTCGGTGGAAAAGTGATCCTCCGGCAACTTGTCCAGCAGCTTGCCGTTGAGGGTGAAGGTCAGGCGGGGGTGCGCGGGATTCGGATACATCATGTCGCTCCAACTGCTGCCGCCGCCTTGAAGCAGGGTGAAGTCCCGTTCGAAGCCGAGGGCGGCCGGCCAGTTTCCCGGTTCCTCGCCCATGTGCCACTTGCCGGCCATGTAGGTGTGGTAGCCCGTGTTGCGCATCACGCTCGCGATGCTGGCCACGCGGCTGTTCAGGTGCCCCTCGTAGCCCGGTTTGCCCTTCTGTTCGGGACCGAGAAACTCCGCCATGTTGCCAAGGCCGGCCACGTGGTTGTCGCAACCCGAAAGCAGCATCGAGCGCGTGGGCGAACAGGTCGGCCCCACGCAAAAATTGGTGAACCGTCCACCCGCGCGGGCCAGTCGGTCCAGATTCGGGGTCTTGATCTCGCCACCGAAGCAACCGAGGTCGGAATAAGCCATGTCATCCGCGACGATGATCAGGATGTTGGGCTTCTTCGGCTGGGCGTTTGCGGGAGTGATCACGCCCGGCAGCGCCAGCATCGCCGCCCCGAGTGTTGCCAATGTTGTGAATGCGTTCGGTTTCATGGCGGCTGTTCCTAACCGGGTTCAAAACTTTTTAACGATGCTGAGGCCGAACGTCGTGCCTTGGAATCTGTCCTCGGCAGCATATTCATAGTAACCATGCAAGTTCAGTGCCGCGTGCCAGGGCATGTGAATCAGACCGATTTGACCACCCACGGCATGGACTTGGTCGCGGATGTTAGATACGGTGCCGCCACTATCGTCAGTGACCTGCCAAGTGTCGTAGCCGACTAGGCCGACTTCGAGCAGCATGCTATTGTCCGTCTTGATGGGCTGGATATGGCTGATGCCCCAATTCAACGTCAGATTGTCGCCGGGAGTTAGATCGAAGTCTTGCTTCCCGCCATTCATCTCGTAGGTCAACGCGGCGATCACGGCGGTTTTTTGGGTGTCGAACGGATACCATGCGGCGGCGGCCTGGATCTGATGCGTCCAGAAGCCAAACCCGAGATTGTCCGCAGCTTCTCCCGTCACGGTGGCACCATTGGGCAGTGTGAAGGTCGCCGTGTCGTATTCGCCAATCGGCGCGTAGAAGCCATAAGCGAGCGACAAGTCCCAGTGCTCAAAAGACTTCCCCAGCCACACCGGTTGCACAAACATGTCGCCCACTCCCAAGTTGGAAGTCTCGGCATTTCCGCCGTGGCCGGTTGTCGTGGAGAGTGCTGCGCTCAGGTTCGCATTGGCGAATGTGGGTGTGATCAAGGCACCATAGCGGAGGCCCAGCGACTCTATATCCACCGAATAGATCATCGTCGGCGCGAGCACATACATGTCCACGTTGACATCCACTCCCACCGTGACCGGTCCTCCGCCACCGGGTGGGTTGATCGTCACCGACTTGACCTTGTTGCCGTTGGAATCGTTCAGCTGGTCCGTCGTGTAGCCATAATTGTAAAGTGCTCCGTAAAGACCCGGATCGGGCACGAAGAAGTCTCGGAGGTTCATAAAGCCGCCCGCGTAGTGGCCGATCTCACCGGCTTCGGCGGAAATGCTTGTAGCCACCGCACCCATAAGGGCGGCGGCGAGGAGGGTTGGATGAATGGTGGTTTTCATGAGTCAGTCGTTGCTTCCTTGGTGAATCCCCAAATGGATACTACAACCGGCCCGCGTGATTGACAAGCGAAGTGTCAGTTACGGGCGTTGCCAGTGGCGGTCGCGGCTTCTATCACCCGGTCAGGGTGCTCGACCATGCCGTCGGCATCGATGCTGAGGCCGGTCACGCCATGTGACCCATTCTCCGGGTGGCTGATTCCGCCCCATTCACAAAACCCACCGATTGCAGCGAAGTAACCTTCACGCGCAACGCAAAGTCGCATCCCCCACAACATCAGGCAGTGAATCGATCGCGTGCTTGAGGGTCTTGTCTTCCAAGATCGCGGTGCCTTCGTCCTCGCCGATGCTGAGAAGCGTGGTCTCCAAAGATTGGAGATCGGTGGGAGTGAGTGGCTGGTTGTTGCGGAGGCGTTGGATGGCAATCTCGTCCTGGTGGCCGCGGAGGTAGTCCTCGACCTTTTTGGCGTATTGGTTGCCGGTCATCCTGGGCATGTAGCCGGCGATGTCTTCGCGGACACCGATGATCTCGTCCTTGAAATTCGTATAGCCGATCTTGCGCTTGGACTTGTCGATGAACTGGACGAGGCCGCGCAGGCGGAGGCGGAGGTCTTCGAGGGCAGTAAGATCCATGCCTTCCCAGAACTCGGTGGTTTGGAGGGTGCGCAGATATTCGAGCTGCAGTTTGACGGCGGGGATCGCGTCTTTTTCCTCAAGGCAGGCGGCGATCTCGATGACTTTCTTGCGGACGGCCTCGAAGGTTCCTGCATCTTTTTCGATCAGGGCGATCTGCATCCGCAGGGCGCTGAGGTCGAAGAAACGGGCTTCGATTTCATCGGTTTCGATCTGGCTGGGCAGACCGGCGATGTTGAATTCGATGTCGTGGATGTCGTCATCCGTGAGAGTGTCCCCTGATGCCGCATTCTTGAATTTTGCCACATGCTCGAGGCGGGCGCGCACCATGAAGTTGTCCGGGTTCATGCCGCTGACTTCTTCGTGCAACGTGCTTGCAAGGGTGCTGCGGAGTGCGCCGGACGGTTCCAGCTCGGGAGTTTTCTGGATAGTGGCGGGTCTGCGTCTCCGAGTAATCGTGGGTGTCCGGCTTCTTCTCCGCGGCGGCCTTGGCTGCCGCGAGCTGGGCGCGGAGGAGTTGCAGCTCGGGATCGAGTGCGTCCTTTTCCTGCTGCCGCTGGAGGGTTTCCTTGGCCTGTTCCTCAAGCTGCTTTTCCAGCGCCTCCAGGTCCTTGCGTGGGACGACCGCCGCGCTGGTGACCGGCTGGGGCACGCGGCTGTCCGCCCACGCGGCACCCTCGCGGGAGGCATCCGGCGCATAGGTGCGGGTGAGCCAGTAGCAAAGGTGATGCAGCTCCTTGACCACCTGCATGGCGTCCAACTGACGGACCGGCTTCTGTTCGTGGACAGCCTGATTTCCCACCTGCTGAATGATCCGGGCTTTCTGAAATACCGCTTCCGGCAGCAGGTTGCGGCAACCGGGATCATGAATCATCGCGCCGAGGCTGGTATCATTGTCCAGCGACAATTAAAAATTCCGTTGGCGACAATTAGGTATCATACGGCATCCGCCGACTGGTGTCGTAGCGGTAGAGCCAGCGGACAAGCGGCTTCCAGCGCGAAGCGGGCATGGAAACAGGCGGCGCGGGGATCGCCCATGATCTGCTCTTCCGCCTTGTGGGAGGCTTCCGCGAGATCCTTGAACACTGGGGGAAGGAAGGTGGAGTTGGAATTCATCAGGCGATGAACTTTTTCTATCAGACGAAAAGCGGCAAACGGGCGGAAAGTCAGCGATTCGTCATCGAAACTTCCTTGGTGTCAGCCCGGATCACCAGATTCGAGAGTGTAGATCATTCTCCATAGCCGGTCTGTTTCCCCGCGTTCGATCACTTGGAGGGGCGTCGATCCGTCGAAGGCGGAGTTGGGTTCCTGGAGCCACTCCGCCACCTCCTTGGGGTTCTCCATCAAATCCGCCAGCGCGTCGAACAAACGCACCAGTTCGGTGAACTTCCGGCGTGCGGGTTCCGTGGCTTTCACCCCCTTTGACCAACTCGCCACTGAGCGGGGTGAATAGCCGGTCATCCGAACCACCACCGGCTGCGTCAGACCGAAATCCTTCTGAAAGCGGCTGATGACGGCGAACGGCTGAAGCATCCCGGATTTCACAACGCCCAACTTGGATCGTTTGATGACGCGGCTCGTCTTGGAAAGGTCCGGATTTTTTTGTCTCATGGCGGATGGATTGCGTCCAAACCTGCAATCCGGACTGCAAATTTGCAAGTAGTTTTATGGCTTCCTGCCGCTGAGCATCGCCTTGATCCCGCCCTCATCATGCAGGAACACCTTGCTGCTGCTGGCTTTATTACCGGGGAAAAAGGCGATATTGACGCCTCCCTTGATGCAGGCGGACGAAGTCAGCAAGGCTTCCACACCTGCCACGCACGCAGCGCGCCCGACGCATTGCGTGAGGCTTTCATGCCGTTCCCCGTTGATCTTCCGCCAATCCTCCGCCTGTAGATCCCTCGCCTTCAGACCGAGCTTTCGCAAGACCGGCGCGGCCGTAAGATCCAGCGCCCGCGAGAAGCTCATGCCCATGCAGACATGGAGCCTGGCCTTGCGGCAGACGATGCCGAAATACCGGTCGTTGGCTTCCGATTCCGCCAAGGCAACGCTCGCCGTGGTGCTGCCGTAAACCACCGGGAAAGCTCCGGGTGCATTCCACCTCCCTCCATTGCTGAACGCACCCATTCCGCTCAGAATTTCCCGTCCCGATGGGTGGGTGATGGCCTGATACCGCCAACAGTCGCCCGCCCATGATCCACACAGATCCGACTGGCCGGAATGGACGGCATCCAGCACTTCGTCATAACGGGGATTCAGTTTCACGCGCATACGACCGATTTTAGGGTTTCAGCGCGAAAGTCAACCACCTCGAAAAACCCGGAATCTGTGGGACGCTCTAGCGGTTCAAAGTTCCCCGCGGAAGGCGCGGTGCTGGAGGGCGGCGAAGAGGGCGTCCAGTTCGGCGAGGTGGGCGCGCTGCGCGGCCTTCTGGCGCTCGACGGATTCGACGATGGCGGCGAATTTTTGTTGGAGGGGGAGTGTTGTAGCGGTTGA
>JBIPMR010000243.1:0-5796 GCA_044369025.1 Luteolibacter sp. | reverse complement strand
CAACCCCCATTTCCCCGCCCTCCGGTCCGTCCCAATGGCTCTTTCAGGGGCCTCCCGCAGAAAGCAAATTCCTAGCAGGCCTTTCCAGCCACCGGCGGTGTCCATGGTGCCGTTACTGAAGAGGTTTTCGGCAGCCAGCGGAGCAGCGAGCGCCATGAAGTAAAACAGGATGTTTTTCATTTGCCTATTCCTGTTGGGCGGCGATCAGATTGACAAGAGAAAAACCTACCCGTGTCGGCGTGCCCGTTCAGCCGATCACAAAGACCCTGAGAGCGCGTCATTGGAATGAAATCGCACCCGGAGCCCGCACTTCAGCGGTCTGTGATGAAGACCAACTGAAGTTTGAACTCCGGACGCTTTTCATCCGAATCCGGGCGGATGGAGCCTCTCTGACGTTAATCTCAATGGCCTAGCATCCATGGCCGGGCGGAGGGCTTCTGGGAATTGAGGACGCCGAGCTTGGTCTCCTTGGTGCGGGTGGGGCGGATCTTCGTGCCGGTGGTGCCGCAACCGCAACCGCTGCCACAGGAGTGGGCGTTGCTGATCCGCGGTTCGTGACGGCTTTTTTCGTTCACGGCGTGGGCCTTGCGTTTGACGGGGCTCATCAACGCGAGATTGGGCGCGAGGATGAGCCGCTGCCCGACGCGCGAACATTCGGGACACGGCGTCGGGTCGTTGCGCTCGTCGATGGTGAGAAGCGCGCGGAAGTCGCCGCACTCGGGGCAGGAGAAATCATAGACTGGCATGGCGGCGGATTACTATAACACTTTGGCGAGATCGAATCCGGGCGTGACGCTCTTCGTCGGGCCGTTCGCGTTCGGCATGATGTCGAAGTCGAAGATTTCCGTCGGCAGCCAGAGCGTGGCGCAGGCGTTGGGAATATCGACAATGCCGCTGATGTGGCCTTCCACCGGCGCGGTGCCGAGGATGGCGTAGGCCTGCTCACCGGTGTAGCCGAATTTCTTCATGTACTCGATGGCGTTGAGGCAAGCCATCTTGTAGGAGACGAACGGATCGAGGTAATGCTGCTTGCCAGCTTCATCCACGGAGATGCCTTCGAAGATGATGTGGCGCTTGTAGTTAGGAGTGAGCGGGCTCGGGATGAAGAGTGGATTGCGGATGGCGTATTTCTCCATGCCGCCCTTGAGCACGCTGACGCGGATATCGAGGTAACCGGCCATTTCGATAGCGCCGCAGAAGGTGATTTCGCCGTCGCCCTGGCTAAAGTGGATGTCACCCATCGAGAGTCCGCCGTCTTTGACATAGACGGGGAAATAGACTTTCGAACCCTTGGTGAGGTTCTTGATGTCGCAGTTCCCGCCGTGTTCGCGCGGGGGAACGGTGCGGGCACCCTCCGCGGCAGCGGCGTCGCGGGCGGAACCAGTCATGCGGCCCATGTGGGCGGTGGGGGCTGAGGGCAGCGCGCAAAGCGGCGGGACGCGCTCGGGATCGGTGTCGAAGAGTTCCTTTTCCCGGGTGTTCCAAATGTTGAGCATTTCCTTGGACGGCAGGCAGCCGATGAGGCCCGGGTGCATGATGCCGGCGAACTCGACGTTAGGGATGTGGCGGGACGAAGTGTAGATGCCGTGGAAATCCCAACAGGCCTTGCGGGCGTCCGGGTAGTGGTCGGTGAGGAAGCCGCCGCCGTTGGTCTTGGCGAACAGGCCGGTGAAGCCCCACTGGAATTTGTCGAGCACGCCGACGTCGAGGATGTCCACCACCAGCAGGTCGCCGGGCTCCGCGCCGTGGACGCCGATGGGGCCGGATAGATAGTGGACCTTGGTGAGATCGACCACCTCGATGTCGGTGGCGTCGTCGTTGTTTTTGATCTGGCCGCCGGTCCAGTCGATGCACTCCACGCGGAATTCATCGCCGGGATTCACCATGGCGACCATCGGAATATCCGGATGCCAGCGGTTGTGAAGGTAGTCCTGGGATTCCGGGGTGGCGTCGAGGTCAACTTTGATCAGTGTCTTCATGTGGTTTGGTTCGGGTTGGTGGTGGGAAAGGAAATGGTGTTAGACGGCGAGCATGGCTTTGATTTGGTCGGCATCCACGTCGGACCGGCGGTCTTCGCGGATGAATTTGCCTTTATCGATGACCATGATGTTGTCGCAGGTATCGAGCACGAAGCTGAGGACCTGCTCGCTGACGACGATGGTGAGTTTCCGCAGATCCCGGATCTCGCGCAGGCTGCGGGAGATGTCCTTGATGATGGAGGGCTGGATGCCTTCGGTCGGCTCGTCGAGCAGAAGCACGCTGGGGTTGGTCATCAGCGCGCGGCCGATGGCGAGCTGCTGCTGCTGGCCGCCGGATAGATTGCCGCCCTTGCGCTTGCGCATTTCCCGGAGCACAGGGAAGAGCGCGTAAATCTCCTCGACGGCATCGTGGCTGACTTTTCCAGCGACGCCGGAGATGAGGTTTTCATAAACCGTGAGGTAGGGGAAAATCATCCGGCCCTGGGGCACGAAGGCCACGCCCTGGGCGACCCGGCGGTGGGACGGCTGGTTGGTGATTTCCTTGCCGTTGAGGGTGATCTTGCCGGAGCGCGTCGGGATCATGCCGATGAGTGAGCGAAAGAGCGTGCTCTTGCCCATGCCATTGCGGCCGATGATGCCGAGGATCTCGCCCTGCGGCGCGGTGAAGCTCATGTCGGGAATGACGACGCTTTGTCCGTAACAGACCTGGAGGTTGGTGACTGAGATCATGATGTTAGTGTCCGATGTAAACTTCAATGACTTTGGGATCCTGGCTGACTTTTTCCATGGAGCCTTCCGCGAGGATCTTGCCGAGGTGCATGACGGTGACGCGGTCGGCGATTTCACGGACGAACTCCATGTCGTGTTCGATGACGATGACCGAGCGGTCCTTGGAGATCTTGCGGATGAGCGTGGCGGTCTCGGTGCGCTCGCGCACGCTCATGCCGGCGACGGGTTCGTCGAGCATGATGATTTCCGGATCCTGCATGAGCAACATGCCGATTTCCAACCACTGCTTCTGCCCGTGGCTGAGGATGCCGGCTTCGGTATCGAGCTTGTCGGCCAGGCCGATCTGCTCGGCGACGTCATCGCACTGTTTCTTGATGGCCGCGGTGCGACGGAACATGAGGCAGCCGATCACGCCGCGGCCGGTGGGGTGGGAGAGTTCGAGGTTTTCGAAAACGGTGAGGTTTTCGTAAATCGACGGATTCTGGAATTTCCGGCCGATGCCGGCGCGGACGATGCGGTATTCGCGGACGCCGCGGAGCTCCTTGCCCTTGAACTTGATGCTGCCGCTGGTGGCGAGTGTCTTGCCACAGATGAGGTCCAGCACGGTGGTCTTGCCGGCTCCGTTAGGGCCGATGATGACGTGCACGTGGTTTTGGGCGAGGTAGAAATTGAAGCCATCGACCGCTTTGAATCCGTCGAATGAGACTCCGAGATCCTCCACTTCGAGGACGTTGTCGTGATCAGTTTTCATCGGAAATGGGAGTGGCTTTGGTAGTGACGGCGGGCGTGGACTTCTGGAAGCGGGCGAGCAGGGCCGCATACTTCTCCTTGCGGGTCGGGATTTTCTCCAGCAGACCGGCCAGGCCGTTCGGGAAGAACATGACGACGGCGATGAAGGTGCCGCCCATCAGGTAGAGCCAGAGGTCGGGGTAGGCTTCGGAGAAGGTGGTTTTACCGAAGTTCACAATCAGGCAGCCGAGGATGGCTCCGAGAACGGACAGGCGTCCTCCGACCGCGGTGAAGATGACCATTTCAATGGACGGGATGATGCCGACGATGGACGGTGACATGAACCCGACCTGGAGGACAAACAGGGCGCCACCGAGGCCGCTGAGCATGGCGGCGAAGGCGAAGATAAAGGCGCGGATCATGGCCACGTCATATCCGGAGAAGCGCACCCGGTCCTCGCGGTCGCGGATGGCGACGAGCACCCGGCCGAGGCGGGTGTTGATGATGTATTTTGCTCCCAGCGCGACGGTGAAAAGCAGCACCACGCAGAGGAAGTAGAGGATGTATTGGGCGTTCTCGCTGCGGATGTCCCAGCCGCAGAGCGTGCGCAGGTCGGTGATGCCGTTTCTACCGCCGGTGTAACCCTGGTTACCGTCGATCCCGAGTGAGAAGATCAGGGCGATGGACTGGGTGATGATGGCGAAGTAGACGCCGCCGACCCGCCGCCGGAATAGGGCCCAGCCGATGATGAAGGCGATGAGCGCCGGGACCACGAAGATCGCGAAGATGGTGAAGGGCAGACTTTTGAACGGCTCCCAATACAAGGGCAGCTTGGTGATCTGGTTCCAGTCCATGAAGTCCGGGATGCCGGGGGTGGACTGGATGGCGGTGGTGACCGGGTCGGACGCCTCCAGCTTGAGAAACATGGCCATGCAGTAGCCACCGAGACCGAAGAACACGCCCTGGCCGAGACTGAGGATGCCGCAGCGGCCCCACAGCAGGACCAGGCCGATGGCGACAAACCCGAAGCTGAGATATTTCCCTACCAGATTGAGCCGGAAGACCGGAATGGCAAGTGGTAGAACGACCAGCAGGAGCAGGAGAAAACCTCCGAAGGCGATCGCCTCTCCGCGGGTCTTGAACAGGGTGCGAAAGAATAGTGGCATGACGGTGTGGGTGATGGGTTGGCGGTCAGTGGCCGCGGACTTTGCTCGGGAAGAGTCCTTGCGGGCGGATCATCAGGGCGATGACGATGACGAGCAGGGTGGCCACCTTGCCCTTGGTGCCTTCCAGGAAGAACTCGAGGATGGACTGGGCCTGGGCGATGCCGAAGGCGGAGGCAAGGCAGCCTAGCAGGCTGGCGGTTCCCCCGGAGACCACGACGAGGAAGGCATCCACGATGTAGCGGCTGCCGCTGTCAGGTCCGGTCGAGCCGATGGTGGTGAAGGCGGCTCCGGCGATGCCGGCGATGCCGCAGCCGAGGGAAAAAGCGAGGCGGTCCACCTTGCCGGTGTTGATGCCGACGGCGCCGCTCATCTTGCGATTCTGCACGGTGGCGCGGAGCCGGAGGCCGAAGGCGGAGCGATACATGAAGGTGATCAAGGCAATGGTGACCACGATGGACAGGCCGAGCACGAACATGCCGTTGATGGGGATGTCGAGGCCTTCCTTGATGTTGTAGGATCCCATGAGCCAGTCGGGCAGCGTGGGGGTGACTTCACGCGCGCCGAAGATCGAGCGGTAGGATTGCTGGAGAATCAGGCTGAGCCCCCAGGTGGCGAGCAGCGTGTCTAACGGTCGATGGTAAAGGTGTCGGATCATCAGCCACTCGACCAGTGCCCCGAGGGCCGCGCAGATGATGAAGGCCAGTCCAATGGCGGCGACGAAGTAGTAGGGGCCGAATGCGGGGGCGAACTTTTCCGTGAGTGAGGAGCAGAGATAGACGGTGTAGGCACCGAGGGCCATGAACTCGCCATGAGCCATGTTGATCACTCCCATTTGTCCGAAAATCAGTGCCAGGCCGAGGCCCATGAGCAGGAGGACGCTGAACAGGCTGAGTCCTGAAAAGCTCTGCATGATGAAAATGCTTTGTAATTCTTCGCTGGTGTATTCTCCCATAAAATCAGGCGGTTCGAAGTTTGGAACAGGGTTCCCAAGTTGGAAAATGCGGAGGGCCGGAAACTACCCGACCCTCCGGATTATAGCGGGGCTCTGATGAGAGCCGAAAATCGATTATTGATAGCCTTTCGGGAATGGATCGGGCTCGATGAGTTTGGATTCATAGAGGACCTTCGCTTGTCCGTCCTTCTGCCATTGGCCAATCCGGAGCTTGCTCCAGAGGTGATGGTTCGGGTGGAGT
>JBIPMR010000242.1:0-5803 GCA_044369025.1 Luteolibacter sp. | reverse complement strand
GAGTTCGGCGGGCGTCTGCGCACCGCCATGCGCCGCGAGGCCGAAATGCTCTTCCGCCACCTGCTGCGCGAGGACCGCAGCGTGCTGGAACTCGTCGATACCGACCAAACTTTCCTCAACGAAGAACTCGCCAACCACTACGGCATCCCCGATGTGCGGGGCGATGAAATGCGCCTGGTCACGCTCCCGCCCGGCAGCGCGCGCGGCGGCGTCATCACCATGGGCTCGACCCTCGCCGTCACCTCCAACCCCACCCGCACCTCCCCGGTCAAACGCGGGCTGTTCATCCTCGACAACATCCTCGGCACGCCTCCCCCGCCCGCCCCGGCTAACATTCCATCGTTAGAGGCTTCCGAAAAAACACCCGACGGCAACGACCGCACGCTCCGCGAAGCGCTCGAACTCCACCGCGAGCAGCCGCTCTGCTCGTCCTGCCACAACCGCATGGATCCGTTAGGACTCGCGTTGGAGAACTTCAACGCCATGGGACTCTGGCGCGATCAGGAACGCGGCCAAGTCCTGCCACCCGCCGGCGGCAAGCTGATCACCGGCGAGACCTTCGCCGATGTCCGCGAGCTCAAGCGCCTGCTCGTCACCGCCCGCCGCACCGATTACTACCGCTGCCTCACCGAGAAACTCCTCACCTACGCCCTCGGCCGCGGCCCGGAGCCCTGCGACATCACCGCCGTGGATGGCATCGTCGCACAACTCGAAACCTCCAACGGCCAATTTTCCGCCCTCATCACCGGAGTCATCGATTCCACCCCGTTCCAAAAACGCCGCCGCACCACGCCATGAATCCATCCCCAGTCAACCGCCGCCGCTTCATCCGCGGGCTCGGAGCCTGCCTCGCGCTCCCCGCCCTCGAATCGTTCCTTCCCGCCGGCCGCGCGCTCGCCGCCACCGCTTCAGGCCGGGCCGCCGCCGCGACCACCGCCACCGGCGCGCCGTTGCGCATGGCCTTCGTTTATTTCCCGAACGGTGCCATCCCCGACCAATGGTCACCCACCGGCAGCGGCCGTGAATTCGCCTTCGGCAACACGCTTTCGCCCCTCGAATCGTTGAAACACCGCGTCCAGGTCATCTCCGGACTCGAACACCTCAACGCCACCGCCGGAGCCGACGGTGCCGGCGACCACGCCCGCGCCAACGGCACTTTCCTAACGGGCGTGCGGGTGAAAAAAACCGCCGGCAGCGACATTTACGCCGGCATCTCCATCGATCAAATCGCCGCCCAGCACATCGCCAAACAAACCCGCTTCGCCTCGCTCGAACTTTCCTGCGACCAAGTCCGCAAATCCGGCAACTGCGATTCCGGCTACTCCTGCGCTTACGAATCCAATCTCGCCTGGCGCTCGCCCACCTCGCCGCTCTCGCCCGAGGCCAATCCGCGGCTCGTCTTCGAGCGCCTCTTCGGCGCCGGCTCCCACGGTGCCCGCGCCGCCAGCCTCGCCCGGCGCCGCGGGCAACAACGCTCGATTCTCGACTTCGTCATGGACGATGCCAAGCAGGTAGAAAAACAACTCACCCATCGCGACAAGGCCAAGATGGACGAATACCTAACCGGAGTGCGCGAGATCGAACAACGCATCATCACCGCCGAAAAATTCACCGACACCCCGGACCCGGAGATGGAAACCCCGTCCGGAATCCCCACCGCCTACGATGAATACATCCGCCTCACCTTCCAGATGATGGCGCTCGCCTTCGAGACCGATTCCACCCGCATCGCCAGTCTGCTGTTAGCCCACGACGGCAGCAACCGCTCCTTCGGCGACATCGGCATTTCCGAAGGCCACCACTCGCTTTCCCATCACCGCGACGAACCGGACCTGATCCAGAAAGTCGCCCAGATCGACCGCTTCTACGTCGCCCAACTCGCCGAGTTCCTGCAATTGCTCGAATCCAAACAAGACGCCGACGGCAATTCCATCCTCCACAACTCGATGATCGTTTACGGCTGCGGAAACTCCGATGGCAACCGCCACACCCACTCGGACCTCCCCGTCCTGCTCGCCGGCAACGGCGGCGGCGCACTGAACCCCGGCAACTACCTGCAAACCCAGGCCACCCCGATGTGCAATCTCTATCTGAACCTGCTCGATCAAATGGGCGTCCCCCACCTCGACCGCTTCGGCGACAGCACCGGCCGCCTGGCCGGAATTTAGCCCCGATGCCTTTAGGTGGCGAACCGTGCGGAAGTGGTGCAAAACCAAGGAGGGGCGGATTGCCTTCGGCCATGCGGGGTGCGCTTCGCGATTCACACAGGCTTGCTATCGCTCGCTCTGCACTCCGCTTCGCCCACGCCCATGAGATGACAATGGGGTGAGCGGATGCCACGAATCATTGGCGTTCCATGGGCATGGCGATTCGGAGATCGCCGCTCCTTGAGCAAAAGCCTTTCCGTTTTCCAAAGAACGTCTCCAATGCTTATTTAATCCTCAAAGGCATTGGCCTAAAGCACGAACTCCGGTGGCCTGAATGCGAATCGCGGTGGCGGGATTTCGGGGTTTACCTCGTTCCGATGCGTGCCACACTCGCGCCGTGCACCGACCCGCAAAACGCCAGGCTGGCATCCTGCTTCCCGCCTTTTCACCCCGCCGCGAAGGCGACCTTGGGATTGGCGACACCCTGGCCCTCCGCGAATGGATCGACTGGGCGGCCGAGCATCAGGTCGGGTTCATCCAGTTGTTGCCGATCCATGAAAACGGCGCGGACGAGAGCCCCTACAGCGCGATTTCCTCCTCCGCCCTCGAACCGATCTATCTGACCATGGACTCCGGGGAAATCCCGGGCCTCAAGCCGGCCGACCTCGCCCGTGCGCGCGATCAACTCGGAGATGCCCTGCATGCCAGGCTTGTCGATTACCCGGCGGTCCGGCGGGTCAAGCGAAATTTGTTAGAGCTGGCGTGGTCGCGCTTCGACGAGGCCGAGCCGGTGTTGCGCGAGGAATTTCTCCACTTCAAACAGAACGAAGCCTCCTGGCTCGGCGACTACGCCCTGTTTCGCTATCTGATGGAACTCCACGGCGAAACGCTCACCTGGGACCAATGGCCGGAGACCTGCACCACCCCGGAAGGCGCGCGGAATTTCATCGCCGAGCTCCGCGCGCAAGACGAAGCGGCGGTCGATTACCGCCTGGAATACTTCGCCTTCGTCCAGTGGCTTTGTTTCCGCCAGTGGCTCGCGCTGCGCGCGCATGCGGAGATCCGCCAGGTGAAACTGATGGGCGACGTGCCGATCGGCATCGCGTTTCACTCCTGCGACGTGTTTTTCGAGCGCGAGGAGTTCCACCTCGACTGGTTCGGCGGCTCGCCGTCGGAAGGCATGAGCCAGCAGGATCCGTTTTTCCAACAATGGGGCCAAAACTGGGGCATTCCACTCTATCGGTGGGATTACATGGAACAAAACCGATTCGCGTGGTGGACCAAACGCATCCGGCAGCTCACCCGGTTTTTCGACATCTTCCGGCTCGATCATATTCTCGGTTTCTATCGGATTTATGCCTTCCCCTGGCACCCCGCGCGCAACCAGCAGTTCGTCGGCCTCAGCCACGAGGCGGCGGCCGCCCTCACCGACGGCCGCCTGCCGCGCTGGTCCTCGCGTCCCGATGACAGCCTGGAAAACAAAGCCGCCAACCGCCACGAGGGCGACACCCGCCTGCGCGCCATCATCAAGGCCGCCGGCAAGGCCCACATCATCGCCGAGGACCTCGGCTGGGTGCCCGAATACGTGCGCCCGCACCTCACCGATCTCGAAATCGCCGGCTTCCGCATTCCGCACTGGGATTGCAACGAATTCGGCAATCCCACCCCGGGCCATTGTTTCCCGGAAAACTCCTTCGCCACCTATTCCACCCACGACCACGACCCGGTCAACGGCATCTGGGCCGGCTGCCTCCACGTCATCCAACAGCACCAGCAGAACCCCACCGAGCAATCCGGCTGGTGGGTGGAAGGCGCCCACCAGGCGCTGCGGATTCTATCCGAATTCGCCGGCGTCCCCATCCCCAAACAAGGCCCGTGGCCGCCCTACACCGAGGGTATCCGGTTGCGGCTGATCAAAGCTTTGTTCTCCTCGAATTCCCGCTACGCCACCCTGATGGTCACCGAACTCTTCGGCCTCGGCGAGCGCATCAACCGCCCCGGCACCTCCGGCGGCGAAAACTGGCGCTTCCGCATGCCATGGACCCTCGAGGAAATCGAGGACGACCCCGCCCTCAAAGCCGTCGGCCAGAAACTCGCCGCGACCATCAGCATCACCCACCGGGCGTGAGCCCGGCCGGTTGCCCCCACGGTCTTCGTCACCTCAATCGAGGAATTTCCCGGGATTGAGAATGCCGTTGGGATCGAGCGCGTGCTTGAGGCTGCGGTGGGTTGCGAAGGAAACCTCGCCGAGCGCTTGGCGGATCCAGCGTTTTTTCGCCAGGCCCACGCCGTGCTCGCCGGTGATCGCACCACCCTGACCGAGGACCCAGGTGAACAACAGGTCGAGCGCGGCATCGGCGCGTTCGCGGGTGACGGGATCGTGGTAATCCTTGACCATCAGGTTGGTGTGGATGTTGCCATCGCCGGCATGGCCGAAGCAGGCGATCGGGATGCCGGTTTCGTTTTCCAACTGGCGGGCGAAGGTGACGAGTTCGACGAGTTTCGAGCGCGGGACGACGATGTCCTCGTTGAGTTTGGTCAGGCCGGTGTCGCGCAGCGAGTAGGAAAACTCGCGGCGGAGTTTCCAAATGCGCTCGCAGGATGCCTCGTCCGGCGCGCGTTCGATGAAGCTGGCACCGAGGTTTGTGAGAAGCTGATGGAGTTCCCCGAGCTCGGAAGTGACGGCGGCCGCCCGGCCGTCGATTTCAACGATGAGGTGGGCGTCGCCGGGAGGAAACACATCGGCGCCGAGACGCTTGCGTGCGGCCGCGAGCGTGAAAGCATCGGTGATTTCGAGTGCCGAGGGCAGATGCCCGGCATTGAGGATGGCCTGCACGGCGGCGGCGGCGAGCGCGTAGTCCGGGAAAATCGCGGCGAGCATGCCGCGGCTGGCGGGTTTCGGGATCAACCGCAGGGTGGCCTCGGTGACGACGCCTAACATTCCCTCGGATCCGGTGAAGATCCCGACCAGATCGAAGCCGGTTTTGTTTTTGTGCAAGCGGCCGCCGGTGCGGAGGATTTCCCCGCTGGCCAGCACCACTTCCAAACCGAGCACATAACTGCGGGTCACGCCGTATTTCAGGCATCGGGGACCGCCGGCGTTGGTGGCGATGTTGCCGCCGATCGAGCATTCCTTCAGCGACGCCGGATCGGGCGGGTATTCCCAGCCGACTTCGTGCGCGGCGTTCTGCAGCGTGCGGGTGATCACGCCCGGCTGGACGATGGCCACGCCGTCCTCCGGATGGATGCCGAGGATGCGGTTCATCCGGGCGGTGGAAAGCACGATGCCACCGCAGACCGGAACCGCGCCACCGACGTAGCCGACGCCCGCGCCACGGGTGGTGACCGGGATTTTCCGCGCATTGGCAAATTTCAACACCGCGGCGACATCCGCGGTGGATTCCGCAAACACCACGACGTCCGGCGCGCTGCTGGCGGACCACTTGTCGGTCGAGTGCGCGGCGAGGATTTCCGCCGTGGTGGTGACCTGGTCTCCGCCGAGCAGGGACTTGAGAGGAGCGAGCCAGTCAAAGGATGAAGAATTCATGAGCGCTGCGCGAGGTTCGGGGGGCGTCCGTGGTTCGTCAACCTTTCGTCTGAAATGGAGCGGAAGAAGCCGCCCACATCCACGCTCGACTCCCGGAAGCCGTCGATGC
>JBIPMR010000241.1:0-5830 GCA_044369025.1 Luteolibacter sp. | reverse complement strand
GAAGGCATTGCCACCGACTATCCGAACCGCGAAGCCCTCGCCAAGCTGCTGCGCTTCGAATCCTCGCTCACCGAGCCCGGCGCCGTCTGCGGCTTCGCCGACTATGTCACCCGCGCCAAGGATGGCCAGGATTCCATCTACTACCTCGTCGGCGGCAGCCGCGAGCAGGTCGAGAGCAGCCCTTACCTCGAAGCCTTCAAGGCGCGCGGTCTTGAGGTGGTCTATTTCACCGATGCGGTGGACGAATACGTCATCGAATCGCTTGGTGAATTCGAAGGCAAAAAACTCGTTTCCATCCGCCACGGCGGCGTCGAACTCGAGGACAGCGCCGCCGAAGGCGAATCTCTATCCGATGAAAAAACCGCGGAGCTCTGCGAGTTCCTCAAGGCCGAACTCGGCGACCGCGTCACCGCCGTGGCCAGCGGCAAACGCCTCGTCGACAGCCCGGTGATCGCGCTGGTGCCCACCGACGGCATGAGCCCGCAGATGCGCCAGATGATGAAGGCGATGGACGAGAATTTCAAAGACGAGATCAAGGTGGAGTTGGAAATCAATCCGCGCCACCCGCTGGTCAAGAAGCTGGCCGAAGCCAAGGACAGCAATCCGGAATTGGCCAAGCTCGTCGCCCTGCAATTGCTCGACAACTCGCTGATCGCCGCCGGTTTGCTAGAAGATGCGCGCGACACCGTCACCCGCATGAACACCCTGATGGAAAAGGCGATGGGCTGATGAAAGTCCTCTGCCCGAACTGCCAGCAAAGTCTATCCGGCCCGAAATCCGCGCTGGGCACGCGCGTCCATTGCCCGGAATGCAGGCATCCGTTCTACTGGGCGGATGCCTGGCATTCCGGCCATTCCTTCGTCGTTTACGACTTGGAAACCACCGGGCTGGACCCCGAGCAGGACGAGTTCATCCAGATCGCCGCGATGCGCTTCTCCGCCGGTTGCCTGTGCCCGGAGGACACCTTCGCCCGCTTCGCCAGACCCCGCCGGCCCATCTCCGCGTTCATCGAGAGCTACACCGGCGTCGGCAACCGCCACGTCGCGGATGCCGCGAGGCCGGAGGAGGTGCTCTGCCAGTTCGCCGCCTGGTCCGGCGATGCCACGCTCATCGCCCACAACGGCCTGCGTTTTGACAGCAAATTCCTCGCCGCCACCTGCCGCCGCCACGGCCTGCCGATGCGCCAAGTCCACAGCATCGATTCCATCCACATGTCCAAGATGCTCTTCGGCAAAGTCCGCGGCACCGGCCACTCGCTCGACCACCTCGTCTCGCGGTTGCGCATCGACGCCGCCAACATCCGCCGCCACGACGCCCGCGGCGATGTCGAAATCCTCGGCCGCGCCGTCGCCAGCATGTCGCAGCGCCTCGGCCTAGACCACGCCTTCAACGGCGTCCCGAGGCACGGTGCCTTTCTGCCGGCGCATTCTTGATTCCGTCGGCCCCCCTGGGAACGCCAACGTCCTCGTTGGCACGCGAATGAGCTGACAACGAGCTGCCGTTCACGTCTCGCCGTTGGCTTCCTCATTCGCCATGCCGACGGGGACGTCGGCGCGCCCGGGGGCCACCATTTCCATGCGAGTCCCAACCCCGCCCATCTCAATGCTCATCTCCCGATCTGAAAACCCCGCCTCCGCCCTCCCCATGATATTCGTTAGGTCGTTCTCTTTGTTGCGGCCGGGGTCCTCGAGCAGGGACTGGTTGAAGTAGATGGCGGTTTGCTCGGGCTGGCCGAGGTGATGGGAAGCGATGGCGAGCATGTTTTTGCCAAGCTGGAGCTCGAGGCTCGTCCATGAGCGACGCACCCGACACTTGAAAATCCTTGTCACGCGAAGCGTTCAGGCCAAAGTCCGCGATCGGTTGCTCTGCCGTTTGCCAAGGTAAAAGGACCGGAGCGTCAGTGCGGCGGGCCACCGAGCACGATGCATTCCTTGTTCACCGCCTCGCACCAGAGGCGGTAAATGTGGACCACGTTTCCGCGTGCGCCGGTGAGGGGGAGTTTGAGGAATCCCTGGCGCCGGGCCGCTTCAAACAGAATCCTTTCCTTGTGGGTGAGCCGGTGGCCGATCCCGCGGCTGCCGATCTTCGCGCGGGTGGGCAAGCCACGGCTCAGTTTTTCCACATCGTCTTTTCCCGGGCGCGGCATGATGGCGGAAGATGGACGGCGATCCGGGCCGCGCAAATTTTTTCCGGGGCGCGTTGCGGAGCATGGCCCGAAGACTTGGGTGATTATTCGTGGGGGACTATCCACCGTGCCGGATCTTGCGCAGCGGGAAAATCCTCACGTCCACCGGCAGCGCGGCTAACATCGAGGGCGGCGGGCAGTCCGGCTCTTCAAATCCATTCAGCCGCAGCGGTTCGGTGGACCACTGCCCGCAGCGCGCCGGACTGATCTGATAGGGCGTGTGGTGGACCCGGCCGCAGTAGAGCCCGCCGTCGTTTCTGCTGGAAAATAACAAGTATCGCTCCACCAGGAACCACTCCAAACTTCCCTCGACCGCGGGTCGGCCTGACGAGGGGCGTTCATAACGATAGCGCGCCTCGACCGCGCCCGGCGCTTTGCGGCGGCTGCGGTAGTCGATTTCATTTCCCGGAAACGCCGCCTGCATCGCGGCGTGTTGGTAGGGCAGGTGGAAAAACCGGCGGGCGATTTCCACCGCCAGTGGTTGATCGCAATCCAGCGAAAAAAACCAGACGCCCGGCCGGCCCTCGGCATCATGTACATAGGTGCGGAGGTTGAGTTCCAGAAACCACGACAGCCCGGGCAACGGTGGCAGCAGCACCGGCCGCACGCGCTCCATGAAAAACGGCACCACCCCCAGCCAGGCCCGGCCGTCATAGGTGTCTACAAACAATCCGGCCGGCAGCCGTGCCTGGATGATTTCCGGATCCACCGGCCAGTGCAGGAAAAGCAAACCGGCCCAGCGCTGCCGCATCACCGGGCACCCATCCGGGCGGGCGCAGGCCGCCAGACGTTGCGCGGGGGTGGGTGCGGAAATCATCATGTTGCGCGGCAGGCTATGACCGGCGCCTGCGAATTCAACCTCGCGATTTCATCGGCTTGCCCACGCCCCATCGATTTCACAAACTCTGCCGATGAATTCCAACCCGCCCTCCACTCCGCTCATCGGCCTCGTGCTTGCCGGCGGCCGCAGTTCGCGCATGGGCCGGGACAAGGCCGCGCTGGTGCATCCGGACGGCCGCACCCTCGCGCGCCGCGCCTTCGATCTGCTGCGCGGCGCGGGTTGTGAGGCGGTGGTGCTTTCCCTGCGCGCGGACCAGGAAATTCCGGCGGGTTTCTCGGATGCGGGGCCACTCACCATCGTCCGCGATCCCGCCGGCCCCGGCGTCGGGCCACTGGCCGGGATCGTGGCCGGGATGCGTCTGCGCCCGGACGCCGATTGTTTGGTGCTAGCCTGCGACCTGCCGCGGCTCGACGCCGCCACGCTGAGATTTTTGGTCGAATCCAAGCGGGAAGGGGAGTGGTGTCTCGCCTACCGCAGCGAGTCCGACGGCCTGCCGGAACCACTGTGCGCCTATTATGCCCGCGAGGCACTGCCCTTGTTAGGGGAATCGCTGGCCGCGGATTTCCGCGGGCCCCGACGGATCCTGATGGAACACGGGTGTCGGCTGCTAGATCCGGTGACGCCGGGCGCGCTGGACAACACGAACACCCCGGAAGAATGGGAAACGTTCTCGACTCCGCCGGAATGGCAGGCGGAATTGTCGGAAATCTGGATCTCCGAGGGCAACGATTTCCGCGGGCGGCATGAACAAGGCCGGCTGAATCATGGGATCCGCGGCGTTTCCGAAATCGAATGCGTCGCCGGGATGGGCCTGCGCGACGATCGTTATTTCGGCTTCAAGGAAAACTACAAAGGCCAGGTGACTTTCTTCGATGCGGATGCGGTGCAAGCCGTGCGCGAGCGCTTCGGGATGCCGGATCTATCCGGCGCGTTGTTCCGTCGCAACCTGATTGTCCGCGGGGTCGATCTCGGGCCGTGGGTGGGCAGGAGATTCCGGTTTCAAGGCGTCGGGTTCGAGGGCTCCGAGGAGTGCAAACCCTGTTATTGGATGGACGAGGCGGTGGCTCCGGGTGCCGAGGAGTTTCTCAAACAGAATTTCCGCGGCGGCCTGCGCGCCCGGATTCTCACCGGCGGGATCCTGCGCGTGGGGATTTCAAATCAGCGATAGCACCGGCGCCTTCGCGGTTTTCTGGCGCACCTCGCCGACGATCATCCCGGAAATCAAACCGCTGCCGAAACCGAAGGCGTGGCCCAGCACGTCGGTGTTGGTGCTGCCGCTGCCGCCGCCCAGCCAACCTAACAAGACGAGCCCCGCCATCACTGGCGCGGCCACCCGGGCCCACGATCTGCCGGACTGCCGGCGGATCGAGATGGCGAATCCCAGTCCGGTGAGGATGCCCAGCGCGCCGAAGACCGCGGTGGAGGCGCCGATGGATAGAAACGGCTCCGGATAGCTCAGCAGCGCGGTGAGGATGTTGCCCAGCGTGCCGCAGGCGAGGATCAGGCACCACGCGCGCAGCGGCCCGAGCGAGCGGGAAACCAGCGCGCCGAAAACCACGCCGCTCACCAGATTTCCGGCGAGGTGGCCGGCATCCGAGTGCAGGAACAACGCGGTGAACGGCCGCCACCATTCGTGCCGGCCGATCAGGCCGAGACTCGAAGACGCCGCCCGCCCGGCGAGCGACGGGTCCTGCATTTGTTGATAGAAAACCGCCAGCAGGCTGGCCGCCCACAACACCAGCAGCTCCCAACCGGCGGCAAAATGAAACGTCTCCACCGGTTCCGGCCGGCTCCGCACCCGCTGTGCATCGTCCTGCTCGCCGGCGTAGATTTGCAACTCGTGGAGGATTCGCCCTGCGGATGGCGGCTCCGCGTGCAGCTGATAGCCGCCGTCATTTTCTCCAACGGAAACCCAACAGGCCTCGCCCATCGCCAGGATCACCAATCCGTGGTCGTGGGCCTGTGGGAGATTCGGATAGCGCCCGACGACCACAAGGTCATCCATGGCCGTCAAGGGGCTGTCGTCATGTTCTTCCATCGGTTTCGGAGTGGACCATAAACCGAAATCCATCGGCTTCACCTAAAAAATCTTCCACTCACGCCGCGCCCGCCGCGCCGTTTTTCACGCGGAAGCGGGCGATGCCGGCCAGCTCCGGCGTTTCCTTCAGCCAGCCGAGATGGGTGGTGGTGATCCACTTTTGCGCCAGCGGCGGCAGGTGCGACATCAGCGCGTTGCGGCGGCCGGGATCGAGCTCGCCGAAAATGTCGTCCATCAGATAGATCGGCGGTTTGCCGCGGCGGTGTTCGAGCAATTTCCCCTGGGCGAGCTTGAGCGCGAGGGCGAGCGTGCGTTGTTGGCCCTCGCTGGCGAAGTCCGCGGCGGGCATGCCGTGGAGCCGGAGGTCGAGGTCATCGCGGTGCGGGCCGACGACCGCCTGGCGCATGCGGGTTTCGCGCGCTTTGGCCTGGATCATCGATTCGCGGAGATCCGGGCCGCTGGCAGGCAGATAGCGCAAGGTGAGCGGCTCGTCCCTGCCGCTGACGCTGCGCTGGGCCTCCGCCGCGAGCGGACTCAGCTCCGCGATCAGGCGGGCGCGGGTTTCCATCAAGACCGTGCCGTGTTCGACCATGATTTCCTCGTAGGAGAGGATTTCCGCGTCGCGCGGGCGGCCTTCTTTCAACAGCAGGTTTTTCGCCTTGAGCGCGCGGCGGTAGCGCGACCACGAGCGCCGGTAAGCGGGGTCGATCTGTGCGCCGAGGAAATCCAAATAACGGCGGCGTCCCTCGCCGGGGCCGCGCACGAG
>JBIPMR010000240.1:0-5844 GCA_044369025.1 Luteolibacter sp. | reverse complement strand
GACCGACAATGACGATGTCGGCCGCTCGCGCCTTGATCGCTCTCACGTCCCGGGTTTTCATCTTGAGCTGCCGGACGAGAACGGTCTCGAAGTAACGGAGGCAACCGAGTTTTCGGGCCATTTCCAAACCCGCCGCAATCGGCAGGCTGCGGTCGAGAGCGGGATCCACCACGCAGCAATCCAGCATGATCTGGCAGAAGACTGCCTGATATGGCCGATACATCTTGGTATGCTCATCCATCCAGTCGAATCCGTCGGCCTCATCCGGAGAGAAGCGAGGAAATAACTGGCGCACGTAGGCCTGCACGAGCACGCTGCCGAAACAGTTTGGACTGAGGTATGTGGACAGTAAAAAATCGATAATTCGGTAGTCTGCTCGTCCAAAAATCAGCGAGATCGAGGGATCATTTTGGTGCCATCTCTCGACGTTAGCCAACCAGTGGTCAAGGGTAGGACAGCCTGAACCGCCGACAAATTCTGCAGGGTCCTCCTGAGGTGGCCGATCTTCGTCGCCGCCTTCGCCGTTGAAGGAGCCGACGGGTGCAGCCGGGGGCTTGAAATGGGGCTTGGTCGGCACCGCGGGTCCCGCTGGTGTCGGTGGTAGCGGAACCGGGGAAGGGACGCCGGCGGGCATTTGAAGCCCTATTACCGAATAGGTTGCAAGATACAGCGTAAAAGCCGGAGCGGCGGGTGGCCATCCCCCGTGGAGCGAAGGCTGATGTATCGAGACAACCCATGGCGCTTGAGCGGCGGGAAGTGCCGGGACCCATGGCTGTTGTGGTGGCCCAACCGACCACACTTGTGGCGGTGGATAGGGATAGCCGGAAGGGAAGAGTCCATGGCCGGATTGGTCGCTTCCCTGATGGGAGGTAGGCGAGCCGGATGGAATGATGTGGGGCGATTGGTTATGGTTCATTTTATTTGTTATTGGGGAGAATTTTAAAGTTGGGTTTCAGGCGGGGGAGGTGCTCGCTGGTAGGGCGACCAAGTGAATCGCCCGCTGTAGGCCAAGGACCCTGGGTTCGAGCCTTCAGAATCCAAGTTCCAGCGCCAGGCGCAGGCGTTCGGCTTTGTCGGGCATCGGAGCGGCCTCAATCAGTGGGAACTCATCGTAGTGACGTGAGTCCAGCATCCTGCCGGCAGCCTTCTTACGGGCCCCGCCCCACTGCTTGAAAAAGAAGGGAATGTTTAGGGCAAGGCACTGGCGGTGGATTGATTTCACCCACGCAACGTCGATAGGGCGGGCTCTGGGGCCGCTTTCCCCGCCCACGATCACCCAACAGATGCCGGACAGGTCGATTTCGCCTAGATCCTCCAAAAGTGGCTCGATGGAAAGAAACAACTTCAGACCACCGCTTTGACGCAGTTTCTCGATTCTGGGCACCCCGTATCTGCGGTCCTCCGCGGTCACGCCCCATAGAATGTGCTTCGCCTGCGCGCAGTATTTCAATCGGTTGCGAAGGAGACTCACCATTCGGTCAGGACGCTTCGTCAGGACCTGAAACGTGTGCCAATCGGCGGCCATCATCACCTGGCAAACCTGATCAATGTAGTCCTCGGGAATGTTCTCGTGGAACAGGTCGCTCATGGAGTTGACGAAGACCTTCGCGGCCTTGGTCCACTGGAGCGGTTCCAACAGTTTCTCGGGGACCAGACGGAGGTCGAAGCCCTGCTCGAAATGGTGCCCAGGGATTCCGCGCCAGCGTTCGGCGAAAGTTTCCGCGTAGCAGTTCTTGCATCCGGGGCTGACCTTGGTGCAACCGCGGGCAGGGTTCCATGTATTGTTAGTCCATTCAATTTGGCTGGATTGGCTCATATTATTATTGTTGTGGTTTGGGTTCAATGGCCGAGTCCCGTGTCCGCACCGACGGGCTGCCACAAAAACGACAACTATTGTCGTATTTGTGCAGACGACCATTTATGCGGTTAAAGCCGCTCGTAGCAGCGGGTGAGGTCGGCGATGACGCGGCCGAGCTGGCCTATGTCGTCCGGAGCGAGGGTTTTTCCCGAGGTGGTGAAAACGCGCAGGCGTTTCTGGAGGGTGTTGACGGATGACATCAAACGTTGTGCGGGCGTAGGATCATCGCTGGCTTGATTCGTTTCTTTGTCACTGGTCTCGTCTTCACCCAAAGGCGGGTCTTGTTGCACGTGAATGATGCCGCATGCCACGTATGCGTCCTTAAGGCCCGGTTGACTTTCCACGAGGTCGGCCAGAGTTTGCCACTTGCGGGCAAGTTTCATATAGCGCTGGCAGGTGCGTGATGAGAGCCCAACAGTAAGCAGATGATTATTGAGCCAAGGGCTGAACTCTCCATGCTTACAGCCATCCTTGACCTTGTTGAACATAGTGCCGCATGCCCAGGCGCAGATGAGCGAGCGAGTCCCAACCGCTACGGCATCTGCGGCGAGTTTTTCGGCTCGACCTGCAAAGATCCTAATCTTGTGGATTATGGCCTCGTTAGTGAATCCGGGTAGGTCAGCTAAAAGCTTTCCGACCTCTTCGAGCTCAGAAGGGCGGGCATTCCCGGGTTCCCGATCTAGTACCTCCACGTCGATGAACTGGGCATCCGCATGGGTGTCGGTGGCGGCAGACGCACCGCACGTTGTGATGAGCGAATCGGTGGAGGAGGAGTCAACCTCAACGAATTCGGGCGACGCAGCCACGCGAGGAAGGTCTTCGCATTTACTGCCACAATTCTTGAATCCACCCCCTGCAATGTAGTCAAGAATGTCGCCCCAGCGGATCCGGACGTCGGTTTCGTCAGCAATAGCGGGCAGCTTTTTCAATTTGCAGCGCTTGATTGCTTTGTGAAAGGCGTCACGGCTTGGAGCGGCTGGTCCCAGTCTCTTGCGGGCCTCAGCGATCGTGAGTATGTCGGAATTTGAATCGGATGGGTTCGGAACCGTACCATCTGAAGGGGGGGCGGTGGTGTCTGCCTCGTGTATGTGGGTAGTCTTCATGTATACTTTTGCTTTTTGGTGTTTGGTAGAGTTGAAGGGGTGGTGTGCGTGTGAAGAGTGATCTACTCGGGGCATGGACTCCTCCGCTTGCCGGCTAGAGCGAGTGAGCGTCTGGCGGTCGGCGGTTGAGCAAATCCACCAACGCGAGGAACTGGCGGCGGGTGTCCGCGCCGATCCCGGATCCCCAGGCTTTGCTCCGGTGCATCAGCTTGTAGCGGAAGCCGGCGGGAAGACCGGCGGCATTCAGCGTCTGGTGCTCGGACCGCTGGATCCACCAGCCCGAGGAGGACTTCTGGAAAAGGGCGTTCTCCGCGTCGCCATATTCGGGATGGGCCGCACCGATTTCATCGTCACCGAACCCAAGTAGGAACTGGTCCGGTCCGGCAGCGTGCCGCGTTTTGGATTTTGATTTCATGGGGAGGTGTTGCTGGTTAATTGGGGACGAGTGGGTTGGTCGAACCGCCTAGTTTGTGTGGGCGATTGAGGTAGGCGCCGTAGCATCGAATCGTAGGTGGGTCGTCTTCATTGGAGGAGGGCGTCGAGCTCCGACAGCCGGAAGCGGTATTCACCGGTCGGTGTCCGCTTCGGCGTCACTTTTTTCTCCTTGATCCAACGGCGCATCGTCGGTATAGAAATGTGCAGGTATTTGCACGCCCGGGCAGTGTTTACCCAGGGTTCGGAATCCCGTTGAGGATTCGTGGAGTCGTTTGATTGCGGTTGCATGGTGTTGAGCGGTTGGTGAAGGCCCCATTATCCACAGGGGTTCACGACGCCGCCGCGCCTCGGGGCGCTCAGCACGGTCCGTTGAGCTTGAAAAGTCCGTCCTGCACGATGCGCTCAGGTCTCTGCGGGATGTGCACGACGCGGCCATATGCCCTATGGTTTGGGCACGACGCGAAATCCCTAAATTTTGACGATCACGACGCGAGTGAAGGTCTAAAAATTCTAACGGGGTGTTTATGAACTTTTTTCGTCACCACGGGAAAATTCTCCGAAGGATGGCAGCAAATGCTTATTCTATAAGGAAAACCACGAGAAATTTTTTTCGGTGTCGTTGCCGGAAAAGTAGCTTTTACCAAGAAAATGCAGAATTTGAACACGATTGTTGGCACTCTGAATTCGATTCGCACAGCGAGGTGATCGGACGAGGCGCGCGCAAGAATAGCGTGAATAACGTCCTAGGTCGCCGACTATTCGCAGTCAATGGCGACACTCCAGGGCCGGGATTCCAATGCGTTCAGGCAGCTCGACTTCCAAGGCAGGATCAATCGAGTTGTTGCCCCATCCCATCCGCCTTCGATGGTCGACAACCACGGCCGCTTCGATTCCATGGCAACGGCTTTACAGTCTGGTCTTACTTGGGTCGTCGCCGAAGAGGGCTTCGTCATCCACGGCCGTTCGAGGCGATTCGCTGCGAGAGAACCGTGTCACATGGCGTTCTCAGCTTTTCGAGGTTCGGTGCTGGCTGATGGGTGCGGATCTGGGTTCGAATCTAACCGGCTAGCATTGGTTCACACTTGGGCGGTCGAATTAAATTCGCCGGCTTGTTGGAGGGTTTTGTTTGGCGGCCTGCCCAGGCAGGGCGTCCCTTCGCGATGCCAGGGCTTTCTCCAAGAGGTCGCTACATTCGCTCACTGTGATAGAATCCATGACGGCGATCTTGAATTGATGCTTTATTTGCTTACAGAAGGCATCAATATCCGTTTTGGCTTTAGAGTGTGAGAATGACGGCAACAGGCCCAGAAAGCCTTGCACCTTTTGCTTCGTTGTTGGGTGGCCCACCTTGGAGCGTTTTTCCACTTCGTCACTACAGTTCCGTAAATGGCTTTCAGCAGCATGCTTAAACGCTTCAAGCGATGGTCTTTCTCCCAATGAACCTGCCAAATTGCGAAAAGACTCCGATGCGATAAAATCCTCCGTGCGCTGGACCCATAGTTTTCGATCCCTCACGATAGTTTTTTGAGGAGCAGCGGCGCGGTTTCTTTCAGCCCTCGCCGCGATTTTCTTTGCTTCCGCTTCTGCCGAATATATCTGCCCGTAGGTGCCGCGGTGCTTTTGCCAAAAGCCGTGGAAATCATAAGAGAGTATTTTTAGAAGTGAAAGGTCCCCGAGGCGGCCTGGCTCGGGCCAGAAGAGGGGATAAATCACTTCAAGCTCTTCAACGAAGTTGGTTGGTAGCGGCGCGCCAGGCTGCCACCTTTCTCGAAATCGATTGTTTTCGAAGAGATTTGTGAGATCGGCTATCAGCATTTCGTTATGGTCCAAGTAGGGCAACCGGAGCTCAGAATTCTTCGGCAATTCTGCGAGGTAAAGGGCATCCCGAATCAAGACTCCTTGGTATTTAAATGTCGTCTTCGCGTCCTCACCGCTCATCCAGCCGTGCGGCGAGACTACCCAGAAAGCACGAAATGCCTGTTCAAGCATCCCCCAGTCAGCAGCTGGTTCATTCGCTGCGTAGCGGAGCGCTTCCTCCATCGTGCAGGTCGTCGGGAATGGTAGCCGAAGTGTGGTGCGTTTGTTGGCTTGTTCGATAGCTTCGTACAAGGCATTTTCTATGACCTCGGGCGCCGAGCTGGCGTTGATAGTCCCGGGCGCTTCCGGGGGATGTTCGAGTAGACGCTCAAGCACCGGACCAATGAGTGGGTCGTAGATCAGCCTCCAGTTATCGTCACCTATGCCGTTTGCCAAATCTTCAAGTTTTAGCTCGCTGGTGAGTTTTAGCAACGTTTCAGGAGACATCCTTCTCAAGATGTTCCTCCGTAAAGAGGCAACGTGTGCCGTCGCCTCACGGCGAATAGAAACCGCCGCGTCAACCACGTCCTTCGCTACAAGAAACTCAGTGCGGAGAGGGGCCATCGATGCTGCAAGCCGTGCGATTTCATC
>JBIPMR010000239.1:0-5854 GCA_044369025.1 Luteolibacter sp. | reverse complement strand
AGCGGCTGGCTGGCGGGGCTGGGGGACTCCGGACTGACCAAAACCGTCAATGAAGCGCTGGCGAACAACCGGGATTTGAAAGTCGCCGCCGCCCGCTTCCGCGAGGCCGGGCAGGCGTCGATCATCAGCCGCTCGCGCAGCCTGCCCAGCGTCGGCCTGTCCGGCAGCGGGGCGGTCAGCGATGCGTCCGCGAGCTCCAGTCGCGAGAGTTTCGGCCTGAATCTGGCCGCCGCCTGGGAGCCGGACCTGTGGGGAAGGCTGTGGGATTTGAATCAAGCTTCCGAGGCGGCGGAGCGCGCGGCGCTGGAGGATTTTCGCGGTGCGCGGCTGTCACTGGCGGCGAATACCGCCAAGTCGTGGTGCGATCTGATTTCCGCTGAGCAGGAGGTCGCGCTCGCCGAGGTCACTTTGGAATCGTTTGAAAAAAACCTGCGGATCATCGAGCGCAACTACATCGGCACCGGCGAGGGCGCGCTCGATATCCAGTTCGGCCGCACCAATGTTTCGGCCGCCCGCCGCGCGGTGGAACAACGTAACCAAGACCGCGAGAATGCAGGGCGCGCGCTGGAAATTTTGTTGGGCCGCTATCCCTCCGGCACCGCCCGCGCCGGGATGGAGCTGCCGCAGTTGCGCGGCGGCGTGCCGGCCGGAATCCCGGCGGACATGCTCGATCGCAGGCCGGATTTGGCGGCGGCCCGGGCGCGCTTGTTCGCCAGTGCCCGCCGCGCCGATGCGGCCCGCAAGGCGCTGCTGCCCTCGTTTTCGATCACCGGCGCGGGCGGCACCTCGACCACCCGGCTCGCCGATTTGCTCGACGCGCAAGGGCTGGTCACCACCATCGCCGGGCGGTTTTCCCAAGTCATCAGCGAAGGCGGCGCGGTCGCTGCCGAGGCGAGGGCGGCGGTGGATCGCAACGACGTGGAACTCAACGCCTACGCGCAATCCGCGCTCATCGCCTTCCGCGAAGTCGAGTCCACGCTCTCGGCCGACCGCTCGCTGGCCGCCCAGGAAACTTTCCTCGCCTCCGAGCTGGAGCAAGCCGCCCTCGCCGAGCGCCAGGCGGAGCGCGATTATTCCGAAGGCGTGAACGCCAACATCCTGTCGGTGCTGGAGGCGCAACGCCGCGCCAACAACGCCCGCGCCAGCATGATCCGCCTCCGCAACCAGCGCCTGCAAAACCGCATCGACCTCCATCTCGCGCTCGGCGGCGATTTCCAAACCCAGCCCGCCCGCTGAAATCCCCGGTTGGTCGAAAGCAATGCGACGCTGAGTTCGTATTTGGCAATCCAACCAATCCGGGGAACGTTCCCACGACCGATGGCCAAGCTTTCCCGTATTTTACTTCCTCTGTTCATCCTCGTGCTCGGTTTCGGCGCTTGGAAATGGCTGGGCCAGCCGGTGGCGGAGCCCATCCCCGAACGGCAGCCGACTCAAAAGCTTGAAACCGCGCGGCTTGAGCTCAGCCGCACGCGTTTCCCGGTGATTCTTGAAACCCAGGGCACGGTCCGCGCCCACCACACCACCACGCTCACCGCCCAGGTTTCCGGAACGGTGAAAACTGTCGGTGCCGGCTTCGAGGACGGCGCGTTTTTTGAAGAGGGCGACGTCTTGTTGGAGCTCGATCCCGCCGATCTCGCCGCCTCGTTGGTGGCTTCCGAGTCGCGCCTCGCCCGCGCCGAAGCCGCCCTCGCCCAAGAGGAAGCCCGCGCCAAACAAGCACGGCTCAACTGGGAGGATATCGGCTACAAAGAAGAACCGTCGCCGCTCGTCCTGCGCGTGCCGCAGCTCAAAGAGGCCCACGCCAACGTCACCGCCGCCCGAGCGGATCTCGATCAGGCACAACGGAATTTGGAACGGGCGAAAATCCGCGCGCCCTTCGACGGACGGGTGAAAACCCGGATGGTCGGCCTCGGCCAAGCCGTCGGCGGCACCACCGCGCTGGGCGAAATTTTCGCCACCGACTACGCGGAAATCCGCCTGCCGCTGTCCGCCGCCCAGATTGCTTTCGCCAAGCTGCCGACCCGCGAAAACGACGCGCCGGTGAATGTGACGCTCACCGATGCCCTCGGCTCGAATCCCACGCCGTCCACCTGGCCGGCCAAAATCGTCCGCACCGAGGGCGCGCTGGATGAGGCGTCGCGCGAGTTGTTCGCCATCGCCCGCATCGATGATCCCTTCGGACTGGTTTCCGGAAATCCCGAATTGCGTATCGGCCAACCGGTGAGGGCCGCCGTCGAAGGCTTGGTTTTGGAAGATGTGTTCGTCCTGCCGCGCAGCGCCTTGCGCGGGGTCAACCGGGTGTTTCTCATCGAGCGCGAAGGCCTCACCATCCAACGCGCCGACGTGGTGCCGATCTGGTCCACGCCGGATGCCATCGTCGTGCGCGACGGCTTCAAAAACGGTGATTGGCTCGCCACTTCCCGCATGCCCTACGCGCCGAACGGGGCACCGGTCGAAATCACGGAAGCTCCCGCTGCAGCGGAAATCCCAACGGCCGCGGGTGTCTCGAAAGCCGGTGGTTCGTGAGGCACGCTTCGAGGGTGGGGGATGAGTGTTAAAACGGCCCCAAAGTTGAATCCGCATCTCAGCCCCAAAAGCGGCATCCGCATCAGCCCCAAAGGGGGAATCCGCATCTCAGCCCCAAAGGGGCATCCGCATACCAGCCCAGAGCAACGCTCTGGGTGCCGCCCGTCGGCCATTCCCGCGTTCTGAAGGAACGCTGCATCCATCGGGTGTGGCTGGAATGCGGATGCTTTCGAGTTAGTCCCAGACATAGCGTTCATCATATTCGATACCGTATTTCTTGAGGAAGGAGCGATATTCGTCCTGAAAGGTGCGGGAGCGGTGGTGCTCTTCTTGGTTGGCGATGTAGTGGAGAAGGGTTTCTTTTTGACTCATCCCGATGGAGAAAACCCCATATCCCTGTTGCCAAGCGAAGTCATGCAGGGAGGCATCCTGCGTCTTCATCCATTTACTGGAGGCGATCTTGACCTCCTTCACCAAGTCCGCGACGGACGAGGTGCGGGAGAGTCTGACCGCCAGGTGAACGTGATCCGCAACGCCGCCCACGCGATACGCCTCGCACTCACATTGGCGGACCGCCCCGGCGAGGAATGCATGGATTTTTTCACGAATGCCCGGTTCAAGCCAAGGATGGCGGTCCTTCGTGCTCCAGATCAGGTGGATGAGGACGTTGGAGAGGGATTGCGGCATATTGAAGCGAAGTGATTCATGCTCCAGCGGGGCAACACATACCAGCCCGGAGTGAAACTCTGGGAATCCTGCATTGATCGGGGGTGGATGGGTGGCGCACCGGTATGCGGCGTTCCTTCAGAACGCGGGAATGGCCGGTGGATCATGCCCAGAGCGTTGCTCTGGGCTGATATGCGGAAGCCCCGTTGGGGCTGGAAGAACGGATCTAACCGGCGTTCCTTCAGAACGCGGGGATGGCCGATGGTTCATACCCAGAGCGTTGCTCCGGGCTGGTATGCGGGTGCCCCGATGGGGCTGGAAGACTTTTTCTAACGCGCCAACGCAACCCAGCCCAAGGTGCAATCCTGTGAACGCTCAAGCCTTGCCGTAGAGCGGGCCGTAGTTGGCACAGGCGCGGAAATCCGCGCCTTCCAGATCCGCGGTGCCGAAGGCCGTCCAGGCGCTCGGCCGGAAGACCCGCTCATCCGCGACGTTGTGCATGTAAACCGGAATCCGTAGCATCGACGCGAGTGTTAGGTAAAGGTGACCGACGTGGCCGCAGGTCATCACGCAGTGGTTGGCACCCCAGTGGTTCATCACTTCGTAAGCGCTGGTGAACGCGCCCTTGCCGGTTAGAACCGGGGCGAACCAGGTGGTCGGCCAGGTCGGATTCGTCCGCTGGTCGAGCGTGTGGTGCACCGCGTCCGGCAGATCCACGGTATAGCCTTCGGCGATCTGCAACGCGGGTCCAAGACCATCGACGAGGTTGAGCCGGATCATCGTCGCCGGCATGCCGCCCTTGGTGCGGAAACGCGTGCTGAGTCCGCCGCCGGGGAAATATTCGGTGATCGACGGATGCCAGGTGGTGGCTTTGAGGCATTTTTCCACTTCGGCATCGGTGATCTCCCAGAACGGTTTCATCGTCGCCTGACCGTCGGCGGTTTGCTGCTCGCCGGTGCCGTCGAGCGCTGCCGGGCCGGAGTTGATCAGGTGGAGAATCCCGTCACCGACTAACGGGTGACTGAATTTTTCACCGCTCGCGGTCTCGATGGCTTCCAGACTCCAGTAAGTGCGGAGGTCGGCGAAAATCTGCGGGGTGTTGGTGAGCAGGTTGCCGAAGAGCATGCCCGCGCCGTTGAGCGCGTCGTTTTCCGTGGCGACGATGTAAGGCGCGCGTTTGCCATTCCAGTCGAACGACGAGTTGAGGATGGCTTCGAGAAAATCGCCGTTCGGGAAATGGTCGGTCCACTGGCGCTGGCCTTGGAAACCGGCGGCGATCGCGTTGTGGCCGTGGGCCTGCTCGCCGAGACCCATTTCCTTCAACACCGGGTTGCCGATCATCAGGTCGCGGGCGATCAGCGTCATTTTCACGCTGTCCTCCCATTCCTTGTCGATCTGTTCGCGGCTGCGGGTGGTGGCAGGGGAGTTGTAGTCTTTGCCTTCCGGGCAGTTGGCCTTCACCCAGGCGAGGGCTTTTTCATATTCGGCCTGATCGTATTGGCCCTTCATCATGCGTCCGACAAATTCGGTGAGATCGATCGCCTCGACGCGCATGCCTAACCATTTCTCCCAGAGTTTCGAATCGACCACGGAGCCGGCGATGCCCATCGAAGTGCCACCCATCGAGAGATAACTTTTGCCGCGCATCAGCGCCACGGCGAGTCCGCATTGGGCGAAGGAAAGCAGCTTGCCGCGCACGTCCGCCGGGATTTCCGTGTCGGTGGCGGATTGCACGTCCTTGCCGTAGATCCCGAAGGCGGGAAGCCCTTTTTGCGTGTGGCCGGCCAGCACCGCCGCGAGATACACCGCGCCGGGCCGCTCGGTGCCGTTGAAGCCCCACACCGCTTTCGGCAGGTGCGGGTCCATGTCCATGGTTTCCGAACCGTAACACCAGCACGGGGTGACTGTTAGGGAGACGCCGACATTTGACGATTTGAATTTGTCCGCGCAATCGGCCGCCTCCTTGACGCCGCCGATGCAGGTGTCCGCGATCACGCATTCGACCGGCGTGCCGTCCGGGTAGCGCAGCTCCGCGGCGATCAAGGCCGCGACGGCCTGCGCCTGTTGCATGGTGCGTTCTTCGAGGGATTCGCGGACGCCGCCGAGGCGGCCGTCAATGGCGGGGCGAATGCCGATTTTTGGATAAGTTGAGGTTTTCATCAGTGGGGCTCGCTTGGATCTGCGCAAGGGAATAGTGGCAATCTGATCGCTTGTCAGGCTCATTTTTCGACTGTTTTGATCATGAATCCATTTCCTGCAATAGATATTATTGTCTTGAGTTGCCCGGCGGATTGCCGCCAGGATTTTGCCCGTGACCGAGCAACCCCAGGACGCCAACTCATTCGTATCCCGCCAGGTCGAATCGTCGCGGTTGTTTTTCCTCGATGCCGGGGGCGATGAGGATTTTCAAGTGGTCTTCGGCGGCTTTGAAAGTTGCGTCGCGGATTACCGCATCGATCGCTCGGATTTCCCGTGGTATGCGCTCGAATTCGTCAGCCGCGGGGCCGGCACCCTCTGCCTCGCCGGGACCACCGAGAGCCTCCGGCCCGGCAGCTTCTATCTGTATGGCCCTGGCTTGCCCCATCGGATCGAGAGTTCGGCGGAGAACCCGCTGGCCAAATTTTTCGTCGGCTTCACCGGGGCGGGAGTCCGGGATTTCCTC
>JBIPMR010000238.1:0-5856 GCA_044369025.1 Luteolibacter sp. | reverse complement strand
CGCAGGTCAGCTTGAGCTTCGCCGCCTTGCGCATGCCGTTGGCGAGTGTCCCGGCGAAGGAAAGCTGGCCGTCGCTGGCGGTGGTGGTCTCCTGGTGCGCGCCGGTGATGCGCAAGCTCCCGGAGATCTTCCCGGGTGGGTCCGCTCGAAGGCGGATGACGATGGCTTCGTCCGGCTTGCTGGCGAACACCTCGCGGGTGAAGGTGGTGCCGTCCTGGTTCCAGGTGGTGGTGTGGATGCCGGTGGCGAGATCGAGGCTGCGGCTGAAACCGCGGATTTCCCCCTCGGATTTCATTTCCAGATAGAGGTTGCCGAAGTTCTGATAGGAGCCGAATTCACCGACCTCGTAGCCACCGGATGGATTCGCGCCGCCGGTCCAGAGGCTGATGTCGTTGAACTGGATGTGCTCCTTGAGCGGATGGCCGAAGATCATCGCGCCGAGGCGGCCGTTGCCGACGGGTTGGGCCTGGCTTTCCCAGTTGGACGAGGGGAATCCGGCCTCGTTGATTCTCGATTGAGGCGGCCGGTCGAAGCGGATTTCAAGCGGCAGGGCGTGAAGACGGGTGACGAGAAACGCGGTGATCAGAATGGTGCGCATGAAGGTAACGGGTGATGGGGCGATGAAATGAGTCTGCGGATCTGGTTCGATCGTCTGAGGCCGCCTCTCAGGGAGAGGCTGGCTTGGCCGTGGCAGGGATGTCGAAGAACCGGCAGATCGTGACGGGCTTGGACGGGTGCCGACCGTCGAACATGAAGATGAAATTCCTTCGTCCGGGACGGTGTCCCCACATGCTGGAGTAGACGAGCCGGGGTTTTTGGGATTCCACGGAGGCCACTTGCATGGGCAGGTCGAGCACGTCCTGACGCCAGGAATTGTCGGTGACGATTTTGTCCAGCTTGGGCAGCAGGGCGAAGGACTTTTCCCCGAGATTGACCGAGAGGGGCTTGCTGGAGAAATTGAAGAATCGATAGTCGCCCGCGCGGCTGTCCGCGCTGGTGATGTTATAGGCCACGATTTTAAGCGGGCTGTCGCCGGATTTCAGGCAGCAGAGCAGGACGCGGTCGGCGTTGAGCGGCAGCATCACGGTGGCGGCCGGGGAGGGCAGCGGAGGTTTGGCGGTGAACTCGGCGGCTGAAGCGCGGAGAACCATCTTTTGCGGGCCGCTGTATCTGACGGGCTGGCTGAGTCCGGTGATGTTCGCCGTAAAGGGCGAAATGGCGCTGCCGTCGGAGAAATAAAGGTCCTCGACCGCTTCATCCAGCGCGAGGGTGATCAACTCCGTCTGGACCACCACCTCTTGGGAAAAGGCGGAAAATGTCAACAGCCCGAAAATCAGAAGGATGGAAGGATGCATGAGGGTAAATGTTATAGTTCCGATTCGTTGAGCCAGCGGAACGAGACGATCCGATAGTTCCTGCCGTAGGTTTTGTTGGCCTTGGAAGTGAGTTCGTTGAAAGCGAGATGGCTGGCGTCTTGGGGGTCCACATAGTCGCTGGAGCGCTGGACGAAGGCTTCGCACCAGGCGCGGGCGACGACCTTGCCGGAGGCGTCGATGGCTTCGCCACAAGTGCGGATGCGGAAATAATCGGAACGGGCCTGGAAGATGGGGGCGAGCGACTGCAGCAGGTCCCCTTGCATCAGGTAGGATGCGCTGCCGGCCGCCTCGCTCTCGCTGGAGATGGCTGCCGAAAACTGACTGCCCACGGGCGGCGTGGCGGTGCCTCCCACGGACGAGGGAAGGCTGGTGGCGATGTTTTTGCCATTGAGCGTGGTGGAGGCCGGGTTGTTGACGGTGCGGTCGAGCGCGGCTTGAAGCGCTCCTTTGCGCTGTTGCTCGGCGGTGCCGTTGAGCTTGCGGTTGACGAACTCCGCCATCGACCGGAAGGGGCCGCGCGCCTTGACTTCCTCGACGATGGCCTCGGCGAGCAGATCAAGTTCGCTGTTCCCATCCCCTGCGGTAAGGGTGCGCCAGCCGCGCCAGAACTCGGGGTCCGAGCCGGAAGCACCTTTTTCATAGGGGGCGGCGGAGATCGGTTGGCCGAAGCGGCTGAAGCGCACGCCGTCGGGATGGTCCCAGGAGACCTTGCTCCAGGTGTTCCCGCTGAGGCTGAGGGTGGGCATCTGGGAGGCGGACATCGACGAGAGCACGGCTTTCCACGCGGTCTTGGAGGTGGAATTCACATTGAAGGCGCCCTTGATGAGGATGCGGGAGGCAATCGCCTCGGGTGCCCGCGAGCCGTTGTCCGAGATGATCTTGTCAATCGAGGTGTCACTGGACTGCGGTGAAAACGTCATGCGGGGATTCGGCAGCAAGGCCTTGCCAGAGGCGAGGTCCTTGTAGTTGAAAACCGTATCGAACTTGGTGCCGGAGGTGGCCTTGTAGTCGATGCCGAGACTGGAGAAGAAATACTTGTCCCAGAGTTTCCGGTTCACCTCGTAGGCGGTGTCGACGATGTTGAGATTGCCGGTGCCGAGGAAATCCGGAGCGACGGTGTTGGCGAGAGGAATCCGCGGGTTGGCATAGGAGTTGCCGACGATGAAACCGGGCTCGAAATTGTAGCGCGACAGCTGGGCGTGCTGGAACTGTCCGATCGATACGAGCGGGCCGCGGGGAACATCATAGACAATCACGTTGGTCTGGCCGGTGGCGGTGTTGGAAGCGCCGCCGAAGCCGGCATAGCGTTTGATGTCGCTGACCTGGGGTTCGGGTTCCGCCCGGCCGCCCTCGCCGATGAGGCCCCGGTTAGGGGATGAGTTCACGCCGTCGCCGACGACGCCGGCGGGGGCGTTGTCGTGCCAGCCGCCGATGAGGTTGGAATTGAAATTCCAGCCTTCGCGGGTCTTGTTATTGACCCGCGAACCGTCCCACAAAGGCATGGCGACGGCGGTGCGCGGGTTGGTGTCGGCCCAGCCGCGGAGGCGCTGGTTGGCGGCATTCGCCTGGAGCTGGGTGGTGGTCCGGCTGAAGAACGACCAAGTGGCGATGTGGGGCACGAATTTTTCGCCGGAGATGTCCGCGATCGGGAATTTTTCCTTGGAAGTGTTATCAGTGGCACCGCTTTTCCACCCGGAAACCACCGGCTCGGGAACCTTCACACTCGCGTCCTGGGTGCTGTTCCACAGTTCGGTGCTGCGAAACAGCACGTTGTCGTCACTGCCTTCGATGGCCTTGAAGGTGAACCAGGTGGAAGCGAACCTTACCGGGTCGAAGCCGGGGAACTGGGTTTTGAAATCGTCCTCGCCAGTGCCGCTGGCAAACGTGTCCTGGAGCACGATGTCGCCGAACCACGCGTTGTGCCCCTCCGGGATTTCGCGGATCAGCACGACTTCCTGGCCTTGGTTGTCTTTCGATTTGTAAGTGAGATCGACGACGAAGGCACCCTTCTCGCTCCACGCGGACTTGAGCTTGTGGGTTTTCTGGCTGTTGAGGGCGACGGTGTCCGTGACCGAAAACATCCGGAATTCGCCGGGGTGCAGATCGACGGGTTCGGTCTCCATCGAGAAATAGCGCCCGCCGTTCGGGTCGGTGTCGGAGGGCAGGTCACCCGAACCTCCGTTCGCGCTCCACTCGCGGCGCAGCCACAGGCGGGTGAGCCGGGAGTCGCCGCCACCCGGGCGGGAGTAGTTGAGGCGGAAGAACGGATAGATCGCCCAGTCGAACTTATAGGCCTTCACGCGGATGGTGACGTTGTAGGGGTTCCAGATACCGATGAGCGGCTTGATCTCCACCTGTGCCTTGTAGAGTGCCGGCTTGCCTTCGGCGGCGCCTTTCACCAACTGCGATTTCAGGCGGAAACCCATCTGCAGGGTGGAAATAACGGGCGTGACGGAGGAGTTGGTGTGTTGGAGATCGTTGGAATACTGGCCGGTGTAGTCGTTGGTATAGGGTTTCCAATCGCGCATGCGCAGGTTCGACCAGGGATTCGGATAGAGTCCGACGATGGGGATCTGCTGGCCGGAGACATTCTGCCAGAGAGTGGCATAGTTCCAGAGGTTTCCCCAGTTAGGTCCCACTTGCATGGTTCCATTCTGGCTGAGGCTGTCGCTGAGGAAGAATTTTTTCGGGTCCTTGGCGGGTTTGGTGCTTTTGTCGTGAGTGAACTGGGCGATGCGCGCTCCCTTGAAGGTGATCATGGCGGGAGTGTTCGCACCGAAGTAGGTAAAGGCGTAATTCCTGGAAACCTGTGATTTGTCGAAGACCAGCGAGAGATCGACCTTCATGCCGCCATCGACCACATTGGAAGGGACGCCGAAGCCGCCGGTGGTGAGGTCGTTGAAATACTCGAGCGGGATGGTGGTTTCGTTGGCGGCGAGCGCGGTGGTCGGGAGCGAGATGAGGGAACCCTTGTCGATGGCGCTGTCGGGCCCGAGATCCTTCCAGGTGGCTCCGAGCTTGTTGAGGCCGGGTTCGAGCGGGCTTTGGGCGCGGGTGAATTTCTCGCGGTCGTTGGACGGGGTGGTCTTGGGGGCGGCGAGGTCCACCCGGGCCTTGGTGCCCTCATCGCCAATCCACCAGGCGTAGCGGCCGCGGCTGGTGCCTTGGGTGATCTTGACGAGCGGGGCGAGCAGTTCGGTTTTGTCAGTGGTTCCCGGCTGATAGTATGAGCCCAGATGCAGCGCGTCTCCGGCATTCCACCCGGTGGATTTGGTGAGTGCCCTGGTGGGATCCGGCTGGGTGCCGCTGACGAGCCATTTGACGGCGGAGTTCTTGGCGTTGGAGGCGGAATCGGGATCGGTGACGTCAATCGCACCGGTCCAGTTGGGATGGGGTGGGGGCGTGGTGGAGCCCAGCGGGATTGCCGAAGTCAGGGTGACGCGCTGGTCCGGACCGGTTTGTTTCTGCAGTTCGCCGATGGCAACCATGAGGGCCATTCTGGCGTTGGTGCGGGCGATGTTGCTGGCGCTCTCCGAACCGGTGGAGCGCATGGCGATGGAACTGAGGGAGAGCAAACCGATCGCGATGACCGTGAGCAGAATCATCAGCGACAAGGTCACCACCAGCGCGAAGCCTCTTTGCGCCAAGACGGGCTGGCGCGGGTCGGGTTGCTGGGGATGACTTTTCAATTTCATGAGCGTGATGGGATACAGGGCAGGCTTGAAGCGCGGCAGACGGCGGTTGGATTTCGCATCGGCTGCTTTTGCGATCAGCGGCAAAGGTTTTTCCGGCTGGGAAACCCGTGGTCGGTTGTGTTTACAATGTCCGGTTTGCCCCGGAACTGGCCAGTTAAATTTGCGCATAAAATATTGGATTTTGCGCGGGTGGGTGAGTCATGCAGAATGCGCGTCGCGGTGGAGGAACTTCATCAATTTGAGATGGGCGAGGATCGAAAAAGGGAATTCACCTTGTCAGGTTTTGATGGGGATTGTTGCGACCCCCGTGGATTGACACATCCAACCGAAACCTCTCCGAGCCGGGTGGCTCGGCGGGTCAGGTGGTTTCCGATTTTCCCGTCATCTCCGGGATTCTTTATGACCGTGGCGCGGCCAACCCGGAAACCCCGCCTCTGGCACCGCAAGCCGGAGGTCCCGCCGCCGGGCGGTGCGGAAAAATTTGAGTTCCGGGTGTCAGGATCGATGTGACAGAACAATGCTCGCCGATGGATGAAATCCCGCCAACCACCGACGATGACCGCGTGCATTTGATTGCAGCCTGCGGCGGCGATCTTGCGGCGTTCTCGCGCTTGGTCTTGAAATACCAGTGGGCGGTGCGTGCGTTCCTGCTGACACGGCTGAGTCGGAAACACGAGGCCGAGGATTTGGCCCAAGAGACCTTTCTCACGGCATGGAAGCGGTTGAAGGATTTCGATTTGACCCGGCCCATCGGCCCGTGGCTGCGCGGGATCGCGGAGAATCAC
>JBIPMR010000237.1:0-5861 GCA_044369025.1 Luteolibacter sp. | reverse complement strand
TCTAACACGTCAATCTCGGTGGGCATGGAATCGAGCTCGATTTTAAGGCGCGAAGCGGCTTCGTCGATGAGATCGACGGCCTTGTCAGGCAGGAATCTGTCGGAAATATAACGGTCTGATAGAGCGGCGGCGGCGATGATGGCGTTGTCCTGGATGCGGACGCCGTGATGGACTTCATAGCGCTCCTTCAGGCCGCGCAGGATCGCGACGGTGTCCTCGACGGACGGCTCGCCGACCATGACGGGCTGGAAACGGCGCTCGAGGGCGGCGTCCTTCTCGATGTGCTTGCGGTATTCGTCGAGCGTGGTCGCGCCGATGGTGTGGAGCTCGCCGCGGGCGAGTTGCGGTTTTAACAGATTTGAGGCATCGACCGCGCCCTCGCTGGCGCCCGCGCCGACGATGGTGTGGAGCTCGTCGATGAACAGGATGATCTGGCCCTCGGAGTCCGTGACCTCTTTCAGGAAGGCCTTGAGGCGGTCTTCGAATTCGCCGCGGTATTTCGCGCCTGCCAACATGCCGCCGAGGTCCATGGTGATGACCCGTTTGTTTTTCATCGCGTCCGGGACATCGCCGGAAACGATGCGCCGGGCGAGGCCCTCGACGATGGCGGTCTTGCCCACGCCGGGCTCGCCGATGAGGACTGGGTTGTTCTTGGTGCGGCGGGAGAGCACCTGGAGGACGCGGCGGATTTCGTGATCGCGGCCGATGACGGGATCGATTTTCCCTTCGCGGGCGCGGGCGGTTAGATCGGTGCCGTATTTTTCGAGGGTCTGATATTTCCCCTCGGGGGAATCGTCGGTGACTTTCTGCGAGCCGCGGACGCTGGTGATGGCGGTGCGGGCCTTTTTTTCATCCAGCCCGGCATCCTTGAGCAGTTTGCCGGCGGGCGAGTCGCCTGTGAGTGCTCCGAGGATGAAATGTTCGACGCTGAGGTAGTCGTCGCCAAGGGACTGGCGCGCGGCATCGGCGGCATCAAGCGTGGCGCGGAGGCCGACACTGATTTGCGGTTGGGTGGACGCGCCCTGCACGCTCGGTTCGCGGGCGAGCGCGGCGGCGACGGAGGCCTTGAGGGTGCCGGCGTCGATACCGGCTTTTTGCAGGATCGGCGTGGCGATGCCGCCTTCCTGTTGGAGTAAGGCGAGCAGGACGTGGGCGCTTTTCAGTTCCGAATGCGCGGACTTCGAGGCGATGCTTTGGGCGGATTGCAGAGCCTCTTGAAGTTTCTGTGTGATTTTTTCGAGTCCCATAGCGGATCAATTTTGACCAAATAGCAGGTGCTGTCAATTTCGCACTCACAGCATCGCTTCCGGTTGTTTGAGCATCCATGATCATCCGTCGATATCCGGGGTGGTGAAATGGATTCCAAATGCGGGAAGACGCCATGGAATTGCGGCCACTGAAGCACTTTTTGGCCGTGGGCGAAGCGGGCAGCATCACCGCAGCGGCGAAGCAACTGCGCCTCACCCGGCCGGCGCCCAGCCGCCAGATCAAGGCGCTGGAAGAACAGCTCGCCCCCCCTCTGCTGGAGCGTGGCGCGCACTCGATCAGACTCACTCCGGCGGGTGAGGTGCTGGTGACCGAAGCCCGCAGGCTGGTCCGTTTCAGCGAATTACTGATCGAAAAAGTGAAAGCCACGGCGACGGGGGAACCGCCGAGAGTCGGCTACTCGCCATCGCTGGCGGGCGGGTTTCTATCCATCGCCATCGAGCGGTTCCCCCAGTTCCATCCGCGGGTGCGGGTGAGCCTTTATGACTGGTCCTCCGCGGAACTGCGGGCGGGTCTGGTGAGTGGCGAGCTGGATCTGATCGTAGCCGCGCCCTGCGTTGGCGCGCCCGGGCCGATCCGCTGGGTGGCACTGCGGAGCTACGGCTGGCAGGTGGTGATGCCGGCGAATCATCCGTTAGGGGAAAACACCCTCATTTCCGCGGCCGACCTATCAGGAAAACGGCTATTGCTTTACGACCGCGAGCACGATCCGGATGACTGGGAGCGGGTGACCGGATTTTGCAAAGAACACCAGCTCCAGGCGAAAATCGCCGGTGAATTCGACGGGGCGAGCAGCCTAACAGCCGAACTTGAGGGGAATCTCGGGATCGCGCTGCTGGCCACCAGCAGTCCGACCGACCGCGGGCAGCGGCAGCGGTTGACCACCCGTCCGCTGGCCCGAGAGTCTGCCCGGATCGAGGTGGCGGCGGGGATTCCAGGAAATGCTGAAGCCAGTCCGCAGGTGCTTCCATTGATCGAGGAACTCAAGCAAGCCGCGGGCGAATCCTGAAATCCCAGTCACTCGGTGGGGGCTTCGTCGCCGTAGAAACTCTTGATGTAACCGTATTCAACGAGCGTGTCCTGCCAGGGAGCGACCACGTTGGGATCCTGGAAAATGCGGCCGGCGATGGCGAGCCACTCTTCCGCTTTGACCAAGTCTTTGGCGTCGTAAGCGAGAGCAGCCTGCGCGTAATAGTAGTATGGGGAATCATCGAGGAAATCGTATTTTTCCGCGAGGATGGTGACCTCGTCGCTGAGGCCTAACTTCTTCTTGCAAAGCAGAATTTTGAATTCCACCAGGCGCCCGAGCGCGAGGTTTTCGGGCGGCAGTTGTTTCATGATTTCCAAAAACAAATCGTGCGCTTTTTGCCACTCCTTGGTGACGAAAAGGACCTCGGCAATGTTGAAGTTGATGCTGGGGTTATTCTTGGAAAGCGTGGCGGCCTTTTGAAATTGCTCGAGTGCCTTGTCGAAGGCGCGCATTTCCACATAACAACTGCCGCGCAGATTCATGATCTCCGGGCTGTCCGAGAAAATCTTGTCGGCCTTGTCCACTTCCTCGAGCGTTTCGAAAATCCGCTTTTGTTGGAACATGCGGGTGGCCTCGCCGAGGTGCTTCACGAAATCCTTGCGGCTTTGCTCGGGAAGATTGAGGAACGCCTGTTGATTGGGCAGCAGTTCGGTTTTTTCAGCCGCAGGCTTGGTATCAGCAGGAGCAGGGGCAGGGGCTGCATCGTTTTGCGCCACCAACGGCGTGACCGAGAACAACAGGGAGAGGAGGGAGATTGCTTTCATGGATCGTGCGACTGAGCGGAAACTAAACAGTGAAATCGCAGACGGCAAGCCGTCGTTCAATTGGTTTTTTCGTCGGCCAAACGACCCAAGCATGCCCGAAAATCGGTTTTTCCCTTTGCCCCCGCCCGCAGCAGGTGTTTTCTGAAGCCGTTCATGAAACTCGGCCTCGCCCAAATCAATCCGGTCGTCGGGGACTTCCCCGGCAATGTGAAACGCATCCTCGCCGCCTACCGCGAATGCCTCGACGCCGGCGCCGACCTGGTGATCACCCCCGAACTCTCACTCGTCGGCTATCCGCCTCGCGATTTGGTCTTCAAATCCCAGTTTGTCCCGAAATGCCTCCAGGCCCTCGACCACCTCTCCGGGGAAATTCGGGAAGTGCCGCTGCTCGTCGGCTACGTCGATCACCACCACCCGTCTCGTCCCGGAAAACCCTTCCGCAACGCGGCCGCTTGGCTGGAAAACGGCGAAATCCGCCACCGCATCTGGAAAACCCTGCTGCCCACCTACGATGTGTTCGACGAGCGCCGCTACTTCGAACCCGGCGATTCCAGCGAGCCGATTCTTTGGAACGGCATCCGCATCGGCGTGACGATCTGCGAGGACATCTGGACCGAAAATTACCTTCAACGGCCGTTCTACGATCGTGATCCGGTCGATCAACTCAGCGCCAAAGGCATTGACCTGCTGCTCAATCTCAGCGCCTCGCCGTTCCATCTCGGCAAGCCCCGCCTCCGCCGTGCGATGATCGGCGGAATCGCCCACCGGGCGAAAGTTCCCGTCGTCTATTGCAACACCGTCGGCGCCAACGACCAACTGGTGTTCGACGGACACTCCCTCGTCACCGATGCCAACGGCCGCGTCACCGCCCAGCTTCCCGGCTTTGAAACCGCCTGCCTTGTGATCGATCCCTTCCTGCCCGTGGAACACGAAATCGCCATCGAAGACAACGAACCGGAACAACTTTACCGCGCCCTCGTGCTCGGCGTGCGCGACTACGTCACCAAGTGCGGATTTTCCAGCGTCTGCCTCGGCCTCAGCGGCGGCATCGATTCCGCCCTCACCGCCGCCATCGCCGCGGATGCGCTCGGCCCCGGGAACGTCGTCGGACTCACCATGCCCAGCCCTTACTCGTCGGGCGGCAGCGTCGATGATTCTTTCGCCCTCGCGAAAAACCTCGGCATCCAGTGCACGGAAGTTCCCATCGCCGCCCCGTTTCAAGCGATCAAGGAAACGATGCAACCGATCTTCGCCGGCAAACCCGAGGACGTCACCGAGGAAAACATGCAGGCGCGGATCCGCGGCCTGCTGCTGATGGCCCTATCTAACAAAGAAAACCACCTGCTGCTCACCACCGGCAACAAGAGCGAACTCGCCGTCGGCTATTGTACTATCTACGGCGACATGTGCGGCGGCCTCGCCGTCATTTCCGACCTCCCGAAAATCCGCGTTTACGAAGTCTGCCGTTGGCTCAACCGCGAGCGCGAAATCATCCCCTGGAACACCATCGACAAACCCCCCAGCGCCGAACTCCGCCCCGACCAAAAAGACCAGGACACCCTGCCGCCTTACGAAATCCTCGATAAAATCCTCGAGCTTTACGTCGAGCACCAGCTTTCGTCCGACGAAATCATCTCCCGTGGCTTCGAGGAAACCACCGTCCGCTGGATCCAGCGCCGCGTCGATCTCAACGAATGGAAGCGCCACCAAGCCGCCCCCGGCTTGCGCGTGACGTCCAAAGCGTTCGGCATCGGCCGCCGCATGCCCATCGTCCAGCACTTCATCGGCTAAATCACGTCCGCCCGTTCGCCCCCTCCAGAAGGTCGATTGCCATGACGCCCGCTGCCGCACGCAGAACTCTCGGTCTCGGACCCGCTGAGGACCCGCGCGTCCGTCTTGACGAATTCAAACATGCGCGCGAGCGCATCGCGGATCTCGTCCGCACCGCGCCTAACGACGCCATCGCCGATCGCTATCAGAAAGACCTCGTCGAGTTCGATCAGGCGCTCGCCGCCATTCAGGAATACCTCGAAGCCGCCGGCCTCGCCTCACCTCCCCTGCCAGGCCCGCCCGGCCACGAGCTTCCGGTCACCTCTCCTGAGATCGAGCTTCCACCCGAGCCGGCTTCCGCCCCGCGCCCCAGCCGCACGCTTTTCGTCATGGCAGGGTTGCTGGTTTTCCTGACCGGGATTGGCGGCGCCGGCTGGATCTGTCTGGAGGACCTGGAGCGCGAAAACGAGCAACTCCAGGCCCGCATCGCCCTGCTCGAGCGCCAGGGCTCCATCCACATCGAAAACCGCCGCTGGCCGGACGCCTCCCGGGCTTTCGACGAAATCGCCGCACTCGCGCCCGACTCCCCGTCCGCATCGTTGGGCTGCCGCGGCATCGCAGCCGGGATGGCCGAGGAGCAAACCCAGTTCGTCGCTTACTGGACCGGCCAGGCCCTCGCCGAACTCGATGCCGGACGCCTCGACGAAGCCGCGGCCGCCACCCGCCAGGTGCTCGATAAATTTCCAAATCACCCGGAATCCACCGCCATCCTCAAATGCATCGCCGCCGCCCGCTTCAGCCAGGCGCGCGGCGAAATCGTCACCGCCGCCCGCGCCAAGCTCAATGAACGGGACTGGAACGGCGCCATCGCAACCGCCCGCGGCCTGCTAGAATCGACTCCGGATGACCCCGACGCCAAATCCATCATCGCCGACGCCACCGCCGCCCTCGAAAAAACCGCCGCCGACCAAGCCACCGCCGCCGGACTCCTGAAACAAGCCGCCGCCCGCGACCAAGGCCAGTTCGACCAA
>JBIPMR010000236.1:0-5871 GCA_044369025.1 Luteolibacter sp. | reverse complement strand
CTTCATCGATGACATGGGCTACGGCGACATCGGTCCTTTCGGCGCGACCCGGCAGAAAACCCCCGAACTCGACCGCATGGCCGCCGAGGGCATGAAGCTCACTTCGTTCTATGCCGCTCCGGTCTGCTCGGTGTCGCGGGCGCAGTTGCTCACCGGCTGTTATGGCCCGCGCATCGATGTGCCCGGCGTTTATTTTCCAGGCCAAGCCAACGGCTTGAACCCCAAAGAAGCCACCATCGCCGAGCGTCTCAAGGAATTCGGCTACGCCACGATGTGCGTCGGCAAATGGCACGTCGGCGACCAACCGGAGTTCCTCCCCACCAACCAGGGCTTCGATGGATATTTCGGCATTCCCTACTCCAACGACATGCAACGCAAATCCACCGCGACCGGCGAGAACGTCCACCCGCTGATGCGCGACGACAAGGTGGCGGAACTTCTCACCGACGGGCAGCAGAGCCGCATCGTCGAACGCTACACCGACGAGGCCGTGCGTTTCATCACCGCGAACAAGGACAAGCCGTTCTTCCTCTATCTACCGCACACCGCCATCCACACGCCGATCTATCCGGGCGAGGAATTCCGCGGCAGATCTTCCAACGGAAGGGTGGGGGATTGGATCGAGGAACTCGACGCGTCCACCGGGCGCGTGCTCCGGACCTTGCGGGAAAACGCACCTAACACCCTCGTCATTTTCACCAGCGACAACGGCCCGTGGTTGGTCAAGGGCGCCGACAGCGGCAGCGCCGGCCCGCTGCGCGGCGGCAAAGGCGGCACTTGGGAAGGGGGCGTGCGCGTGCCGACCCTCGCGTGGTGGCCGGGAAAAATCGTTCCTAACACCACCGTCGATGCCATCGCCGGCACCATCGACCTGCTGCCCACCGCCATCGCCCTCGCCGGGGGTAGCGTGCCACCGCAACCCGTCATCGACGGACGCGACATCTCGCAACTCCTGCTCGGCAAGACCACGGAGTCCCCGCGCGGCGTCCAGTATTACTTTTCCGGTTACAATCTTCAGGCCGTTCGCAAGGGGCCGTGGAAACTCGCCATCGCGCCGCAAAACGAAACGATGGGCCGCCCCGTCGCGGCCGATGCGCTTGGCAGAAAACCGAGGCTTTACAACCTCGACCAGGAAATCGGCGAGAAAACCAACCTCGCCGCCGACCATCCCGAGATCGTCAGGGAACTCACCGCCCTCGCCGAGCAGATGAGCGCCGAGATCGGCGGCGCCGATCCCGCCGCGCGCCGCCCTGCCGGAAAAGTCGATCGCCCATCCTACCTCTATCCGTCGGAGGGCCGTGAAAGGAACGCGAAGCCCAAGCAAGCCAAGCGGAAGAACCAACCGGAATGATCGTCCGCCGCCGCTTCCTGCAGACGCTTGCCACCGGTTGCGTGGCGCTCTCGCTGCCGCCGCTCCATGCTGACGGAAATCCCGCCCGCGCGGAAAACGACGACTCGTTCGACGTCCTGTCCCGCGATCTGCTGCGCGATTGGTGCGACGGCATGCTGGCTGTGCAGATCCATGATCCGTCCGCTTCCTCCCGACACGGCGCGCTGGCCTGCCCGTCCTGCGATTTCATCCACGGGCGCTGCATGGATGCGGTCTATCCGTTTCTGCACATGGCGAAGGTCACGGGCGACGCGAAATACCTCAACGCCGGCATCGCGGTGTTCGAGTGGTCGAAAAACGTCTCGCAGGACGACGGCAGTTGGACGGTGGTTCCCGATCCGGACTCCTGGCGCGGCATCACCGTGTTCGGCGCGATCGCGCTGGCCGAGACGCTGAAACACCATGGCGATCTGCTGGACGAAACAACGCGCCAACGCTGGCGCAATCGACTCGGCCGGGCGGCGGACTATATCTATCAAAACTTCACCGCACTGGATTTTTCCAACATCAACTACGGCTGCACCGGCATTTACGCCATGGATCTGCTCGGACGCTTTCTGGATCGTCCCGCCTGTCTGGAACGCAGCCGCCAGCTCGCATCCGGACTCAAGGACTATCTCACAAAACCTAACGGACTGCTGCTGGGCGAGGGCAAGCCGCCCGCGGGCACCAGCCCGCGCGGCTGCCGTCCGGTGGATCTCGGCTACAATGTCGAGGAATCGCTGGTGGCGGTGGCCCTCTGCGCCGATGCCACCGGCGACCCCGAACTCACCGCCATCGCCGGGCGGCTGTTGGAAGCGCATCTCGCGTTCATGCTGCCGGACGGCGGCTGGGATAACAGTTGGGGCACCCGCCAGGCGAAATGGACCTACTGGGGAAGCCGTACTTCCGACGGCTGCCAGCCCGGCTACGCGGTGTTGGCCAAGGATCATCCCGCCTTCGCCACGGCGGTCATCGAGAACACCCGCCTCTACCGGCGCTGCACCGCCCATGGATTGTTGCACGGCGGCCCGCACTACATCAGCCACGGCGTGAAACCCTGCGTCCACCACACCTTCACCCACGCCAAAGCCCTCGCCGCGCTGCGCGATCACGGCGACCTCGCGCGCAGGATCCAGGCGACCGCGCCCTTGCCGCGCGCCGTGGCCGACGGCATCCGCGGGTATCCCGAAATCGCCACCTGGCTCGCGGCGCGCGGACCCTGGCGGGCCACCGTCACCGCCTGCGACTGCATCTATCACGCACACCAGCAGCAACCCACCGGCGGGGCGATTTCGATGCTTTGGCACCCGCAGGCCGGCCCGCTGTTAGCCGGCAGCATGGCCCGCTATTTCCTGGTGGAGAAAAACAACATGCAACTCTATCCGGAGGACCATCCGCTGACACCGCGCGTCGAGCTGTGGGAGGATGAAACGTGGTTCACCCAGCTCTATGACCTCACCGCCAGGGTCACGCACACCGACGAGCACGGCACGCTCGGCTTCGAGGTCGCCGCGCGGCTTGTGAACGATGTCCGCAAGGAACCGGCGCGCGGCAGCGCCGCCTGCTCGCTCATCTATCATTTCGATGCGGACACGGTGATGATCGCGGTCCACGCCCCCGGCGTCGGCTCCGGCAGCGCCCGCCCGCGCCTGGTGCTGCCAGTGATTTCGCCCACCGGCGAGAAAGTCACGCATTCGGCCAACCGCATCGAGATCCACAAGCCGCAGGGCACGGTGGTGATCGAGGCGAACGCGCCGCTGCGCATCGAGAAAACCACCCGCTCCCGCATTTTCAATCTCGTGCCGGGATTCGAAGCCGTGCCGATCATCGCGGAAATCCCCGCCGGCACCCGGCTCGAATGCCGCATCCGGTTCGTGCCGCAAGCTCCCTGACATCATGAAAGAGCATGCTTGAATCCGACGTTGCGGGAAGGTTGCGAATGATGGAAACTGCCCAAAGAACATGAAACAAAAACCCACCGCTCTGCCATGGATCACCACGTTGCTCAGCCTTGCGCTGCTGCCACTCACCGGTTTTGCGAAGCCGGAAGTGAGCGGATTCTACACCCAGAAGGGGTCGGATCCTTCGTTCGAATCGCTGTTGGAGAAAAAAGAGATTCCCATCGGCGTCAATTCGAAGACCGGGATCAAGGGTTCGAAAATCTCCGTGAATCATGACTTGCTGGGAAAATCCGTGGAGGGCAAACATCCGATTCCCAAGGACATTTCCATCCACACCCTTGCCAACAGCGTCATCCCCCGCAAGGATTTCCCCAACTGGACCCGCTGGTATCAAGAGGACGGCAACACCCAGATTTTCCGCCTCTTCAAGGGCGAGTACAATGTGCGCAACACCCGCAAGGGCGCGCCACGGGTCGAGGCCTTCAGCAAGTTGAAATGGGGCCGCGGCGCGTGGCATGAGTGGGAAGGCACCTACACCATCGTCAAGCCGCTCGGAGCCGCCATCTTCCAGGCGAAAAGCCCTAATCTCGATTGGTCGGTCATGATCAACCTGACCAATGAGGGGGACATCGTGCTCAACCACCGCAGGCATCAGGAAGACAGGACCATCGCGAAAAACATGGCCGGCAAAAGTTTCCTTCTCAAAGTCAGGGACAACGGCCACGAGTATGAGGTGTTTTTCAACGGCCAAAAAGTCGGCGCGGGGCACTACGACCGAGGGACGGAGCAGACCAGCTTCCGCTGGGGCATGTATCGCGGCAGCGCCGCCTCGCAGGACGGGCTGCTCTTCGTCACCGGTGCCCGATTCAAATAAGCCTGAGTCCGACATTCGATCTGCCGATGAAAACTCACGCGATTCTGCTCGCCGTCCTGATGCCGTGTGCAGCTCTGTCCGCAGCGGATAGACCCGCCGGTCCGGCCAAACCTAACATCGTCATCATCCTCTCCGACGATCAGGGATGGACGGACTATGGTTTTATGGGCCACCCACACATCAAGACCCCGCACCTCGACAAACTGGCGGAGCGCGGCGTGCTGTTGGAGCGGGGTTACGTCGCCTCGCCGCTCTGCCGGCCGTCGCTGGCGTCACTCATCACCGGGCGTTTTCCGTTCGACCACGGGGTCACGGGAAATGACGTGGACGGGAAAAACAACCGCGCCGCGCTCGACCTGCCCGTGCAGGAGGCCTTCCACCAATTCCCCGGGTTTGTGAAACTCCTCACCTCTAACGGCTACCTCGCCCACCAGTCCGGCAAATGGTGGGAGGGCTCTTTCCGAGACGGCGGTTTCACCCATGGCATGACCCATGGCGATCCGGAACGCGGCGGCCGTCACGGCGATGAAGGTCTCAAAATCGGTCGCGAGGGCCTGAAACCCGTGACGGATTTCCTCGACCTCGCGACCCGGGAAAAGAAGCCCTTCCTGCTTTGGTATGCGCCGTTCCTGCCCCACACGCCCCACCATCCGCCGCCACGCCTGCTCGAAAAATACCGCCGCCCGGGCCGCGCCGCCGACGTCGCAAAATACTACGCAATGTGCGAATGGTTTGATGAAACCTGTGGCGAGTTGCTGGATGATCTCGACCGCAGAGGCCTCGCCGAAAACACCCTCGTCATCTACCTCTGCGACAACGGCTGGGCGGCCACCAGCGAAAACGCCGCCGACCCTAACCAGAAACTCTGGCAAGGTTATGCCCTGCGCTCGAAAAGCTCGCCCTTCGAAATGGGTATCCGCACGCCCATCATGCTTTCCTGGCCGGGACGCCTCGAACCGGGGCGCCCGCCGGATCTCGCCCATGCCATCGATATCTTTCCCACCATCGCCGCGGCGGCCGGAATTGACGCGCCGAAGGACCTACCCGGCATCAATCTGCTCGATGATACCGCACGCAAAAAGCGCGACACGGTTTTCGGCGTCGTCAACTCGGTGCACAACATCACCCCCGGCGATCGCGACGGCACGCTCCAATACCTTTGGTGCGTCTCCGGCGATTGGAAACTGCTGCTCCGCCAACACGGCAGCGACACCACCGAATACAAAAACATCCACCTCTGGGACAAACGGCCCGTTAGACTGTACAACTTGAAAGACGATCCCCACGAGAAAAACGAGCTGTCAGCCGCCCGTCCCGAAATCGTGGACAAGCTGCGCAGGAAAATCGAGGCATGGCATCCGGTCGCGGATCGATAAGCGCACATCACTTTTCCGGTCATCGTCGAGACAGCGACTCCGGCGGCGGCCGGCCACCTCGCGGCGATCCAACCATTCGTCCCGGGGATCGCGGTTTCCCCGCCATCAGGCGTGGATTCCGCGATTTTCCCGCCACGCACCGATGGATGTTCCCGTGGTTCCCGCCGGGTCTGTTGCCGTGCACCCCTCTGGCCGGCGCCGCCGCCGCGCCGGTGAAACCTAACATCGTTTTCATCGGCCCCGATGACACCGGCTGCGGAGGGCATCCGCTTCACGCAACATTACGCGGGCTCGACCGTCTGCGCGCCGTCCCGCAGCTCGCTGATGACCGGGCTGGACACCGGCAGC
>JBIPMR010000235.1:0-5872 GCA_044369025.1 Luteolibacter sp. | reverse complement strand
CCCCTTCCGACTCCAGCGCCCCACGATCCAACAGGCGCTCGGCGGACAGAAGCCCCATCCCTGCGAAAAAACACCAGGCAACCAGCGTCCGCGGACGCAGAAGCACGGCGGTCAGCCCGATCAGCAGACACAATCCGGCGGCGATGCCTGGCAGAATTTCGTGGGTCATCGTGACGAAGTCCTCATGCTTTCATTCGATAAAAAAAGGCACGGTCGCGGAGGCGACCCTACCTTGCTGATTTGCCGCAAATTGGAAAGAAATTCCACCCGGCGACCGCCCGCCGGATACCTAACCCCGCTAACTCGATAGAATGGCTAGGTGGTCGTCGATGCCGGACCTGATTTCGGGGACATGAACCAGCGGTTGACGAACGACAGGAAAAACACCCACAGGCAGGAGGCGTTGGTGGTGGCGTAGCGCCAGAACATCCGCCGCGGTTCCTGGATGACCCGGTACAGCCACTCGATCCCTAACCGCTGCATCCACAACGGCGCGCGTTTCACCAATCCCGCCATGACATCGAAACTCCCACCCACCCCTTGGATCACCCTAGCGCCGAACTGATCCTTCCACTCGTCCGCCAACCGCTCCTTGACGGGCGAGCCCATTCCGAGGAACAGGAAATCCGGCGAAATCGCACGGATCTCCGCAACAATTCCGGGAATCTGCTCTTTTGAAAAATATCCGTTGCGGAAACCCGCCATGTTCACCCCGGGAAAATCGCGGCAAACGTCCTGGACACAGGTTTCAACAATCTCCTGCTTGGCACCGAGAAAATAGACTGAGAATCCCTCGCGGTCCGCGAGTTCCAACAGCTTGCGCATCAGCCCGATGCCGTCGATCCGTTCCGGAATCCGCAAGCCCAGCAGCGCCGCCAGTGGCAGCATCGGCTGGCCGTCCGCCAGCACATAATCCGCACGGCGAAGCAAGTCGCCCATCGCAGGCTCGTTGCGGACCATCGCAACCTTGTTCGCATTCATGAACTGGATCACACGCGGAGGAGCCTTCGCCCGCACATCATTTTTCAGTTCATCCAACAGCTGCGCGCTGGTCAGACAATCCACCGGACAACCGAGAAACTCGATCCTTCTTGAGTCGGTCGTCTTCATTTCAAAATGCGAATGTTGCGAACCTGCGTGCGGCTACCAGTTACTGCGCTTGACATAAACCACATCGTTCGGGCGCAGATAGAACGGTTGCGTGTCGATCCCCGAAAGAGTGTTGTTCAGATTCAAAGTGTAACGACTCTCCTTGCCACCTTGATTCCGAATCACGAAAACCTGCTTGGGATTGGCCAACTTGGAAAATCCCCCGGCTTCCATGACTGCTGAAAAGGCGGTCAAAGGCCGGTCCAGCTCGTATTTCCCTGGGGCGTTCACCTCACCGGACACATAGACCAAGGCAGCAGGCTTCTCCACCGCGACAAACACAGACGGGTCGTTGAGATGCGGGCCATAGAGGGATGTCAGCGAAGCCTGAAGCGAGTTGACGCTGCGCCCGGCGGCCCTGATATTTCCCACCGTCGGCAAACTGACCTGACCATCCGGCCGGACTTTTTGCACCTGATTGAATTCCGGGGCACCGACGTAGGTGAAACGAAGGACATCACCGATGGCGAGCGAGTTGGCCGGTGAGGAGTTGAACGCCGTGGGCGGAATCTGGTAGTCCGCGGCGGAGGGGCCGCAAGCGGGCATGGCCAAGCTCGCGAAGAGCGCCAGCGGGAGGAGGAGGAGCGCGTTCCCCATGCGGCCCAGAGCAGGGCGGAGGGCTGTGGAAACAATGCGCATCATGGCGCCCGGCGTGTTCTTGGTGTGCGATTTCATGGCAATAAGGCATTCGTGGGTTGGCAGGGTGAGGCCGTGATTCATTGAGTTAGAAAATTGTAATTCTTGATAGGTGCCGCGAGGGCCCGTGTCACTATCATTCTTGGTAGATTGCAGATCGAAATTCTGATTGTTGATTTCCGGAGAAAATGCCGGGCGCGCGTGGCCGCCGTCCGCAGCACCTTTGCTACGACGCCCCCTTGCCAAGCAAGACCACCGGAACTGTCATCAACAGGATTTTCAAATCGAGCCAAACCGACCAGTTATCGATGTATTTCTGGTCGAGCAGCATCCACTCTTCAAAAGTCAGGTTGCTGCGGCCGCTGACCTGCCAGAGACAGGTGATCCCGGGTTTCACGGAAAGCCGTTTGCGGTCGCTCCAGTCATAGAGATTCACTTCACTCAACAACGGAGGGCGTGGCCCTACCAAACTCATCTCCCCCTTGAGCACATTGATCAACTGCGGCAGTTCGTCGATGCTGAGCTTTCGCAGGACCGCACCCACCTTGGTCACCCGCGGATCTTTTCGGATCTTGAACGCCGGGCCATCCATTTCGTTAAGATGAGCCAACCCCTTCTTCCTTTCCTCTGCGTCCACCACCATCGAGCGGAACTTGAGGAGGCGGAACCTGCGCTTGTTCATGCCCACCCGTTCCTGGCCGAAAAGCACCGGTCCGGGACTGGTGAACTTCACCGCCAGCGCAGTCACCAACAGCAGGGGGCTCAGCACCACCAGCAGAAGGGCCGAACCGGCAAAATCCATCACCCGCTTGACGAAGAGCTGGAACAATAGATTCTCGCGGAAGAAAGTCACCACCTGGTCACCGTCAAACTCCTCCACCTGCGCCCTCGCCATCAGCCCGACATTCTCCAGGTCCGGAACCAGCCTGACCACCACGCCAAGGTCATTGCAAAGCTCCACCACATCGCAGGCCATTGAAAAATGCTGCTTGAGCGGCAGACAGAACATCACCTCATCGATCACGCCCTTTTTCAGCAAGCCCCGCAGTCCATCCACCGGACCTAACACTTTCCAGCGAGCCTCGATTTTCCTCATGTGTCCTGATTCTCCACCATCTTCAAAAAGAAAGCCCTCGATCTCGTATCCAAGTTCGGGACGGGACTCGATCCGGTTCGCCATGTCAAAGGCCTTGGCCGTCTCGCCGATGATCAAAAGATGACGCGCGTTGCGCCCGTGACTGCGCAAGACACTCAACACCGCCCGCAACACGACCCGACTGCCAATCAGCAAAAACGTCGAGCCCAGCAAAAACAGCGAAACCACCAGCGGCGTCACCATCTGGATGGCAAACATCGCACCCGCCAATAACAGTAGCAGACTCGTGATCGTCATCGCCTTGGCGATCTCGATCGCCTGACTCCTCAAGGTCGTGAAACGATTCGCATCGTAGTGAACCAGCTTGTTGAAGATGAAAAACCAACCCAGCAGCACGACTAGCATCGCAAGCCCTTCGTAAGCCTGATAGCTCTTGGCCATCACCTCCCAGACAAAATCGAAGTTCCCTTTCTCCTCGATAAATGCTACCAACAACACGAACACTCCCACCATGATAAGCTGGTCGGAAATGCGAAAACCATGAATCAGGAATTTATGACGGAGGCGGATCACCAGATAAGTCTTGTTTGGAAATCAGAATTCACGATTCGTTTTGGTTGCCGGCTTCTGGATCAACTTGCCGCGTGATTCGCAAATTCCGTGTCTCACGCCGTTGGAACCACCAAACCATTACAAGCAGCGGTACCAATGAAATCCCGAAAAACAGCGCCCCCCCTTTATGGTGAATCCAACTGTCAATCATGTGTGGCCCCTCATGCACGCAAAGCAGGCCAATCACCAGCACCCGCAGACCGTTGCGAAGGATTCCCAATGGAATCACCGCAGCAACCAACAACCCGCGATGCAAAGGGGATTTCAAAAGCATATAAGATGCTAGCAAGCTGGTGATGAAAAGCACGAAGGTCGAGCGGATGCCGCTGCACTCGGGGGCCACCTCAAGCGTGGTGCCCGGCAGCTCCATCACCTGTCCATCGCGGAACACCGGCGTCCCGGATAACATAAAGAACCAGTGCGAAACCTCGGCGGACCAGCGCATCAGCCAGCTCTCCAATTCCACCACCCCGGCGTTCGGCAGCGGAATCATGAAGACCATAAACGCGAAGGGAAACGCCAGCGCCCGCATTAGCGGATTACCGAGAAACAGGAAACCACCCGCTGCGATCAACAATGCGTAACATGCCGCCCAACGCGAATGGTCATCGTTCGCGCTCATGGAGTTTTCAAGCAGCTGCGGAAGCAGGAAAACACCCAGCGCCAGTGCGATCAGGATCACCCCACCCACCAGCGAGGTTTTGCGTTCGGTCGGTAGAGTTCCGATCGCCTGCCATGCGAGATAGAGCGACACGACTGGAATCAGTAAAACATGGGAATGCAGCTCCTCCTTTAATGTATATCTCACCAGGGCCTGCAAGGGTCCGAAAAACGCCAGTGTCAAAAGCAGGCAGGATCCGGCGAAACCCAGCAACCGCCGGTCGTTCCACCACGGCAGATTGCCAGCCTGCGGTGCGATGACCGCGGCAGTTTGCGGAGATTGGGAAGGTTCCATGGTTTCCGATAGCGATGGGTCCATGTGAAACATGAACCACAGATTCGAAAATTCAGCGGTGATTGTGGATGGGATGCTGCCGGTCAGGCAATGAACCCAGGGCTCAGGCCTTCCAGATTTTGCCGGATTTCGCCTCGATGCCCTTCATGACGTTGCGCGTGTCGATGATACACTTCGCCCATTTACCGATCTCCTCGTAGTTAACATTCGCATGCGCAGTGCTGATCAGTAGCGCATCAAATGATTCGACGGTCTCATTGTCCCAAGACACGGATTTCGTTCCAGCCCAGGCGGCGTGCTCGCGGGTCGACCGGATCACCGGGACATAGGGATCGTAGTACGAAACTTCCGCACCACGCTCCTTGAGCAATTCCATCAACTTGTAACTCGGCGACTCCCGGTCGTCATCGACGTTCGGCTTGTAGGCCAGTCCGACCACCAACACCTTTGATCCATTGACCGACTTGCGGGCGGCATTGAGTGCCTCACCCACCCGGTCCACCACGTGACGCGGCATCGAAGTGTTCACCTCGCCGGCCAATTCAATAAATCGGGTCGCATGTTCAAATTCGCGGGCTTTCCATGTTAGATAGAAGGGGTCGATCGGAATACAGTGTCCGCCGAGGCCGGGCCCCGGATAGAACGCCATGTAGCCGAAAGGCTTGGTCTTCGCAGCCTCGATCACCTCCCAGACGTCGATGCCCATCGCCGCATACACGAGTTTGAGTTCATTCACCAAGGCAATGTTCACGCCGCGGAAAATGTTCTCTAGCAACTTGGTCGCCTCGGCCGCACGGCAGGATGACACCGGCACCAGCTTGCGGATGGCGTGACTGTAAAGCTCGATGGCTTTTTCAAGGCAAGTCGGGGAATACCCGCCTATCACCTTGGGGATCTCCGCGACAATGCTCTGCGGGTTGCCCGGATCCTCACGCTCGGGCGAGAACGCCAAATGAAAATCACGGCCGGCAACCAGACCCGAGCCTTTTTCCAACACATACCGGAGGTCCTCGTCGGTGGTGCCGGGATAGGTCGTGGACTCCAGAACCACCACCGTGCCCTTCTTCAAATGCGGAGCGATCGCCTCGCCCGACTTGAGCACGTAGGAAATATCAGGATCCCGGTTTTTACTCAGCGGCGTAGGTACGCAAATGATCACCGCATCCACTTCCGCCACGCGGGAAAAGTCGGCCGATGCGGAGAACTGACCGGCATTCACCAGGGCGGCGATATCCTCGGCAGGGATGTGGTGGATGTAGCTGCGACCGGCGTGGATGGCATCAACCTTGGATTGATCGATATCCAAGCCAAGCACTTGGACACCGGAGCGGGCGAATTGAAGTGACAAGGGCAGCCCGACATAGCCGAGGCCGATAATTGCGGTTTTCATGATGGGGAGGTAAACAACAGGGGGAGAAGGCCTC
>JBIPMR010000234.1:0-5879 GCA_044369025.1 Luteolibacter sp. | reverse complement strand
AAAAATACCGAATCCGGCTTTGTATCATCCGATCTGGCAGGGATCTACGAAGGTAGCGGCAAGGCAGCAACGAATCAGGAAACCCGAAAACGCTTGCGCCAGAAACCATGAAGGAAATCGCGGATACCGGGCTGATCGTCGCATTGTTGTTTCGCAACGATCCGTTCCACCTCTGGGCTCTTGAGGCCTTCCAAAAACACGCACCCCTCCTCACCTGCGATGCGGTAGTGACGGAAGCCGCGAGTTTCTGCCCGAATCCCAGCGCCGTGCTCAAACTGGTCACACGCGGCGACTTGGTCGTGGACCCGGATTTCTCGCTCGCAAACGAAGCCTCCCATCTCGCGGTATTGGCATCGAAATACGCCGACCGCCCGATGGACCTCGCGGATGCCTGCCTCGTGCGCATGAGCGAGATCCACTCGAAGTGTCGGGTCTGGACGGTGGATCGCAATGATTTCTCCACCTACCGCCGGCTGGGGCGCAGGGCGATTCCCTGCGAGTTTCCGCCGCTGCTTTGAACCCGGAAACAGAAACATCGCCCCGGGTGTAACTAAATGTGGTTGGCACCAACGACAGCGGCGGACTCCGGTCCGCCGTTGCCAATGTTCGGTCGATGATGCTGAGCGCAAGCGCTTTTCCAGCGGCTACCCATTGGCTTGGGCGATTCGGCAATGGTCCGGCATACACCAACCGCCCGCGCTTGCGCGCCGTCACGCCACCACTTTGCGCTGGCGCTGTGATCAAGGCGGCATTGTCCACGACCTCGATTGAGCACCAGGCACCCTTCAATCCCGATCGCTTCGCGGATCCTCTTGGGTGCGGGCGGAACCAATCGTCCAGCTTTATCCATTGAAATGGTCGTTTTCATGGAAATAGCAAATGCAATTTCGAAGGTAAACGGACAAACCAAATGGAGGGGATCGAGCCATTGTAAACGGAAGACGGCTCATTTTTCGCCTTGCGCGCCAGCATTTCGAGCTTTATGCATTTGCATATGAGGACAACGATTGATGTGCCTGATGATTTGCTCAAGCGGGTAAGGCCGCTGCTGGCTGAAAGAAAAATGACCTTTCGCGCGCTGGTGATTGATGCGGTTGAGCGCGCGATTGAGGTGCCTGCGGCTTCCTTCCGGCTGCGGGACGCATCCGCCGGACAGGCCGGAGATGGCACAGCGGTTTCGAGCGAGGCGATCAACCGCGTGATCAATGAAGCGCGGGAACCTTCCTTCCAAGGGGGATGATCGCGGTAGACACCAATCTGCTGGTGCATGCGCATCAGCGCGAAGCTTCTTTCCATGAAAAAGCGCAAGAAGTGATCCGCAATCTTGCGGAATCTCCGACTCCTTGGGCGGCGTGTCTGCACTGTTTCGTCGAGTTTTACGGAGTCGTCACCCATCCGAAATTGTGGAAAAAACCATCCACTCCGGAAGAGGCGATCGAACAAATCCGGGCATGGCGGGAATCTCCAAGCTTGCGAATCCTGTGCGATACCCCCGGAGTTTTGGACAAGCTGGCTGAGTTGGCGGTCAACGGAAGCGTGCGCGGGGCCTTGATTCACGATGCCAGAGTCGCAGCCTGCTGCCTCGTGGGCGGGGTAGGAGAACTCTGGACGGTGGATCGGGATTTCAGCCGCTTCCCAGCGCTGAAAACGCGAAATCCCCTGATCACCTGAGCCCGGGTAGTCGAGAGGGATCGGTGGAAACGCAGGCCCGGGCACGATTCGTCATAGGAAAATGTGAATGGTGTCAGACTAAACGGATACAGATTCGGGTATCATCCGCCCCGTTGCCATTCACCTCCGGCCATCGGCTCTTCCACCGGCCTTCACCACAAAAGCAGATCCCTGGCATCCGCCTGAAGAGTGCTCCTCCCTTTGTCTTGTGTTTACACGACATGACAGATCTCCGCCACGCCTGTAACATCCTCGCTTCTTACCCAAAGCCAACCATAAAAAAGAACAAACTGACTAAAAATCAAACCGACTGAAAATTGCAATCCTATCAACGATACAATTCATGAATCCTACCCGAACTTGGCTGTTTACCACAATTTTCCTGGCATCGATTCTTTCAATCGGATCCATCACTGCGCGTGAAGTTGCCATGATCGACATGGCTGCCTTTGGCGCGAAAGCCGCCGGCCGCGACACCACGCCGAGCGTCAGAGCGGCACTGGATGAAGCCCGTCGCAGCAAGGCGAGCAAGCTGACGTTTCCACCGGGTCGGTATGATTTCTGGCCCGAAAACGCCAGTGAGCATTACTTGTTTATCAGCAACAACGACGAGGGACTCAAGCGGGTGATTTTCCCCCTCACGAACCTGGAGGGCCTGGAAATCGATGGCGGTGGAGCCAGCTTCATTTTCCACGGACCGATGGTGCCATTCCTGATCGAAGAATCGCGGGGCGTGACACTCAAGAATTTATCGTTCGACTTCAGCCGCCCGTTTCACTCCGAGGGCCGAGTCCTGGCGGTCACCGACGAGCATGTTGATTTGGAATTCTCCCGGAGTTTCCCTATGAAATCCGCAACGGCGTGCTCGTCTTCACCGACGGGAAAAAGGGCTCAGGCCCCGCAACTACCGTCACCAATGGTGAAGTGCTCTTCCCCTACGGCAGCCTGCTCGCATTCGATCCCGACAAGCGGGAAACCGCCTTCATGGCAAAGGACCATTACAAGTTGGGCGACGGGGTGGCGGCTGCGGAAATCGCCCCAATCAGGTGCGGCTCATGATTCGCAATGCTTCGGCCAAGCCCGGGAACGTTTTTGTCTTCGGCGCGGAAATGCGGGATAGCCCCGGAATCGTCATTTCCGATAGTTCGGACGTCCATCTGTCCGACCTGAAGCTCCACCACTGTGGCGGCATGGGAGTGATCGCCCGGCGCAGCGCGGATCTGTTTCTCAAGAGCATCCAGGTGACTCCGCCTCCCGGCGGACAGCGGATTGTGAGCCTCACCGCGGACGCCACCCATTTTGTCAACTGCCGCAGCCGGATCGAGATGGAGGATTGCCTGTTCGAGCAGCAGAAGGATGACGCCACCAACATCCACGGTCTCTATGCGATGATCACCCGCATCCTTTCTCCCACCCGTTTCGAGGTCCGGATGATTCACTCGCAACAAGCCGGGGTGGATTTCGTCAAACCGGGGACGCGCCTAGAACTCACCGACGGACCCAGCCTCAAGGAGAACGGATTCGCGATTGCCAAAACCGTGGAACGTATCAACAAGCAAAGCACAATCATCGAGACTGAAGGCCCTCTGCCGGCAAACGTCGTCGTGGGGGATTCCAAAGCCGATGCGGATGCGAACACCGCAGAGGTTCTCATCAAGAACTGCGTGATCCGTGGCAACCGGGCGCGTGGAATCTTGCTGGGTTCTCGCGGCAAAATGGTCATCGAGGGAAATAACTTCCACACACCCGGTGCGGCGATTCTGTTTGAAGGCGATTCCCGCTTCTGGTTCGAGCAGGCCGGGGTGCGGGATGTCGTCATCAAGGGTAATACCTTTGACAATTGCAACTACGGCATCTGGGGCACCGGCACCATCCAGGTCGGCTCCGGCATCACGGATGAATTCAAAGGCGTCTCCCGCTACAACCGCAACATCCGTATTGAAAACAATCTCTTCCGCCACTTCAGCAAGCTCCCCCTGCTTTCCATGTATTCCGTCGATAGCCTCACCTTTACGAACAACCGCCTCGAACGCAGCACCGCCTACCCCGCAGCGGACGGCAGGGAGGGCAAACTGTTCATCATCACCGACTCCGACAACTTGAAGGTCGAGGATCCCAAGACGGTTTCCACCAACGGACCCGCGACCTCTTCGAATTGAAGCGGCGCCATCCTTCGAGCCCTCAATGATAAAGTCACCTCAGATTCCCGGTTCTGATTCATGAAAATCACTTGGTTTTCCATATTGACGATCATCGCCATCACCTGCCCCGCATCAGGTGCCGGGGACAAGCATCGGCCTAACATCCTCTTCGTGCTGGCCGACGACTGGGGCTACGGCGACGCCAGTGTTTATGGCAAAGAATGGATCCGGACGCCGGCGATCGACCGGGTCGCGCGGGAAGGATTGCGTTTCGATAACGCTTACACCCCCAACGCCAAATGCGCGCCTTCGAGGGCGTCCATCCTCACCGGTCGCAATCCATGGCAACTCAAGGAAGCGGGCAACCATGGCGGCACCTTTCCGCTGGAATTCAAAACATTCACCGAGGCGTTGGATCAATATGGATATTACGTCGGCATGACCGGCAAGGGCTGGGCTCCTGGTGTCGCACGCGATGCCGATGGCAAACCCCGTCCGCTCACCGGCTTTGCGTTTGATAAATGCAAAGCCGCCGCGCCCGCGTCCAAGATCCACGCCAATGATTACGCGGCCAATTTCAACGATTTTCTCGACTCTGCCCCCAAGGCTGAACCGTGGTTTTTCTGGTTTGGATGTTTTGAGCCGCATCGCGAATATGAATACGGCAGCGGCGTGGCCAAAGGTGGCAAACAAATCAGCGACATCAAACGCGTGCCCTCCTACTGGCCGGACACACCTACCGTGCGCAATGACATGCTCGACTATGCTTTTGAAGTGGAGCATTTTGATCGTCATCTCGGACGGATGCTGGATGAACTGAAACGACGCGGCCAGCTCGACAACACCCTGATCGTGGTGACCTCGGACAATGGCATGCCTTTCCCTCGCGTGAAGGGAAACCTCTACGAAGCAGCCAACCACCTGCCCTTGCTGGCGCGCTGGCCGCAAGGGATTCGTGCATCGGGCCGCGTGGTGCGCGACTATGTCAGCTTTGTCGATCTTGCGCCCACGTTTCTAGCGGTTGCTGGTCTCGACTGGGAAAAGGCCGGAATGGCTGCGACTGCCGGGCGGAGCCTCTCCGATCTCTTCAATGCGGAAAAATCCGCCGGCATCTCGCCGTCCCGCACCCATCTTTTGCTGGGACAAGAGCGTCATGATGTGGGGCGACCGAACGATGAAGGATATCCGATCCGCAGCATCATCAAGGATGGTTGGCTCTATCTTCGCAACCATGAGCCCGACCGCTGGCCCGCCTGCAATCCAGAGACCGGCTACCTCAATACCGATGGCAGCCCGACGAAAACCGAGATTCTATCCGCCAATCGCGCCAAGCCGAACGATCCGCATTGGCTGCTGTGCTTTGGCAAGCGTCCGGCCGAGGAACTTTTCGATTTGAAAAATGATCCCGACTGCGTGAACAACCTTGCCGCCGCGCCCGCGCAGCAAGCCCGCCGTGGCGCATTGGAAACCCAGTTGATCGAAGAACTCAAGCAGCAGGGAGATCCCCGCATGTCCGGGCGCGGTGAAGTCTTCGACCGCTACCCCTACGCGGGCAAGGAACGCGGATTGTATGACCGCTACCTCAAGGGTGAGAAACTGAATACCAGCTGGGTGAATCCCACCGATGCCGAACCTGCTGCGGACTCGGCTTTTCCCCGATCATTCAAACCGTAAACTTCTCAACACCCCGATTTCTCAATCATGAATCATTCCGTCACCTTCCCGTTCCTCCGACTTGCATGGCTCGCGGCCACAGCGGCGCTGCTCCTATCAGGTTGCGGCAAGGGCGGCGATAACCACCCGCTGGCCGCGTTGCCGGAAAAAGTCGTGCTCATCGAACAGTCCGCCGACCTGCGGGCGTTGATCAACGCCGAGCTTGCCGCGGGCAAGAAGCGCATCGTGATTCCGCCAGGTCGCTATCGCGTGCCTTCGGAGAAGGGATCCCATCTCCAATTCAAAAACCTCTCGGGTGTGGAAATCATCGCGAACAACGTCGAGTTGGTTTGCACGTCAACGGTGCAGGCCGTGTTGTTCGATCATTGTTCGAGGTGGCGGAAGGTTATCCGG
>JBIPMR010000233.1:0-5883 GCA_044369025.1 Luteolibacter sp. | reverse complement strand
CACCGCCGGGGTGGCCCTGACCTTCCAGAATCTGGCAGCGGATGGCACCACCAACCGTTTGGTGACCACCAGCAGCAAGACCACGGTGACGATCAATAACAACGATGGTGACAACACCGTGGCCTTCACCAACGCGGGCAACCTCGACACAAGTGCGAGTTCCCCCAGCAGTTTGACCTTCAATCTGGGTGGCTCGAACACGGGGAACAATACCTTCGGCCAGATTATCAATGACCGTGCGGGCGATGGCGTCACCAACTTTACCAAGAGCGGCACCGGCACCTGGGTGCTCTCCAACGCTGGGAACTCCTTCGCCGGAGCAATGACACTCAATACCACTACGACCTCCGCCGGCATCCTTGCTTATGCTTCCGCCGATGGGGTAAACCCCATCAATTTCAACCAGACCACGGGCTCAGCCACCCTTTCCTACAAGGGGGCTTCAGCGAAGACCATGAGCGGTTTGATTTCAGCTGGAGCCTTGTCCACCGGCGCGATCACCTTGGATGCCTCGGGAGTCACCTCGGCGGACGCGATCAACTATTCCAACACCGGCAGCCTCGGCACCGCCGGCGCATCAGGCGCCAAGAACCTCACCCTTAACGGCACGAACACCGGAACCCCCATGATCGCTGCGTCCCGTGTAATAACTCCGGCGGCCGCTGCGGGCTGCCTTGGCGGCGTAATACGACATGTTGCCAGCCGTGAACGTCTTCCCCGCTTTTTCCGCCGAGTCCATCATCCGCGCCGCCATCAAAGTGGCGTCTTGGACAATCTCCTCGTCGTCCTCACAGCCTATCTTGGGGATCGACCGCGCGGCATTGCGAAGGCGCGGGACGACTTCGTGAACTAACATTTCTTCAAGCATGGGGCTCATATTGTTTGGTTCCTTTCGGTTTCATTGTGAAAGGCAACACGACGACGGCCCCCACGCAGGGACCTGCCGTGGCGATTGCCAAGGTGGGGTCCTGCGCCCGCCGGACGGCGGGTGCTGGGGTGTGAATGTTGAAATCAAGAAATGGGCCGCCACGGACATCGGAGGACATGTCATGACGGCCCGGTGTCAGCCCGGTCCGCGCAGGGAGTGTCGCGTGACCGGGCTGACCTCTGGTGACGCCTTGCCGGTGCGGGTGGTGACCGGAGTGGTTCGCGCGACCGGGTCACTGCCACACCCGGACCCAGTCGACCTCCATGGCCGCCGGGAACCGGGTGCTGTCGGAGGGCGGACCGGGGAAGTGACCGCCCACCGCCAGATTGAGCAAGAGGTGGAACCGTTGGTCGTAGGGAGAGTGGCTGCCGATGGGCGCGCCCCAGTGTTCAGGGATTCGCTCACGCACGACGCGGTCGTCGATCAACCACCGGATTCGGTCACGTTGCCAGTCGAGGGCGTAGGTGACGAAGCCGTCGCTGAACTTCGGCTGCCACAGACCACGGCGCACGACGTGGTCAACGCACCTGTTGCCGGGCCACTCGCCGCCGAAATGGAGCGCACCTGTCACAGTGCGTGGCTGGTGGCCCTTGTTCTCCATGATGTCGATCTCGCCGGACGCGGCCCAGGTGCCGTAGTGGTCGTCGGTCGGCAGCAGCCAGATGGCCGGCCACAGCCCGCGCCCTTCTGGGATCTTGGCGCGGACCTCAATGCGACCGTAGGTCCAGTCGCCGCGGTGCTTGGTGCGTACGCGCCCGCTGGAGAAATCCCGCAGCGTGCCGGCGACGTTGGTCGTCTCCCGGTGCGCCTGCAGGATTAGCCGCGAGTCCTCGACCCGCACGTTGCACGGCCGGTCGGTGTACATCTGCAACTCGTGGTTGCCACCGCCGAACGCGTTCACCTCGCACTCCCACTTGAAGCGGTCGAGTGAGTCGCCTTCAAATTCGTCGGACCAGACGAGCTGGAGTTTGGTTTTGTTCATGATGGTGGTGTGGTTCGGTGGTTGGAAATGAAACAGCCCGCCACGGCATCGGCCGGGCAGGCTGTTGGTAGGTGGGTGACGTTAGGCGAAGTGCCTCAGTCATATTTTTATGACACGGTAGGGCACAGGATTGCAGATTACCGTGACTTGAATCCGCTCATCCCCATGAGCTACACACTTCATCCAGAGTATGCACAGCACCCTGTCCAGACACGCTCATGATCGCTCGCGATTAATGTAACGATATACCACCATTTTTGACCGCTTCACCACCACCTGCCTCTCCAGTCCTACCTTCGCCCCCTGTCTCCACCTCCGCTGCCGTCAACAAGACGGCCTGACTCGCCACCGCCACTCTGCCCAAGCGCCGAGCGCAATCCCCACGGCATAGGCTGGAAGGTCCGGCCAGTTGAACGTGTTACCCAATACCAGCCTGCCGGGCAGCGTGGCACGCACTGCGTCAATCCACGGCGCGTGGTAAAGTTGTGAGAACTCGACACCCCACGAGAACGCCAAGGCCGGCAGAGCGACGACCCACGTGGAGGCACGCGGCAGAAGAAACCCGAAACAGACAAAGACCATCAGCGCCCAGAGGGCGTCGCCGCCGTTGTTCGACAGCCACTGCGGCAGCGGGATGAGACCGGAGCGCCACAGCAGGCCGCACCCGATCACCGCGAGCGCCAGCCCGGCATACAGCACGCGGTTCCGCGATAAAGTCGATGTTTGTTTCCGGGCGGGCCGGATGTGAAGGCGGTGCTGCATGGACGGACGGATGGCTCCGGATCGGCTTGCGCCTCTCCGGAGCCATGGATGTTTTTGCGTGGTTCAGTCGTCTAGGAGCTGCCCTTGAGGAGGACCGTGACGCTCTCGCGATGCTGACCACTATCAAACGTCATGGGGGGCAAGATGAAGCCGTTGTTGAGGAGCTCCAATGGACGGCGACATCGGGGGAATCCTTGAGTGCGCCTCCGAGGTAGATCGGACCACTGTGGCTCTCCAGAAACCCCGCCGTGGGGTGCGTAAGGGTCTGAAGGCCTTTGAGGCGCAATTCTCCCTTGTGCCGCGAGAGCGCGCGGGCGGCGGCGGGGCAAAGGTTCCTAATACCGCTGAAGCTGAGCGGACCCGCATGAGAACTGATGATCTCCGCGATACCCGGATCCAGTTCGGTAAGCCCTCCGAGATGCAGCGCACCGCGATGCTTCGCCAGCGCGGCGGCACCTTCGGGGCAGAGCGTCTTGAGGCCGTCCAAGTGAAGATCCCCACCATTGGCCGCGAGGGCATTCAGGCCCTGAACGGACACGTGATTCAATTCACGGCCGAAGATCAGGTTGCCCTTGTGGCGGCCCAGGTGTTTGCAGGCTTCGTCCGACAGGGAGCGGAGCCCCCACAACCGCAGCTCGCCGCAGTGATGTGAAAGTGCCTCTGCGAGCTCTTCGGATACTGTCGTAAGTGAATCAATGTACAAGCCGCCGTCATTGGTCGCGAGACATTCCGCCAGGTGCCGGGAGATCTGTGTCAGTTTGTGGAGATGCAGATTCCCCACGTGAAATGCGAAGCTTGCGGCGGCGCTGTCGGGGATTTCGCACAGGTTCATAAGGACGGTGGAACCTTTGTGCTGACCCAGCGCGCGAATGACGTCAGGCGGCGCGCCGTAAATCGATCCGAGTGAGAGATACCCACGATGTTTGCTCAGATTGCGGGCTGCAGGCTCGCTGAGACATCCGATTCCGTCCAGACACAGGATCCCTACGCGGTCGCCGAGTCCCTCCGCCATCTTCTCGGACAGTTCCGAGATGCCAAACAGGTCAAGTTCTCCCGGGCACTTTGCCAAGTGCTGCGCTGCTTCCTCGTGATAGTCGTCAAGGATGACAATCTCGAGGCAATCGTCGACACGTGCCAGAATCTTGGCCAGATTGGTTGAAAGCATTCCCAACCTGTGGAACGACACATCGCCTGTGCGCTCGACCAGAAGCTCCGCCGCTTCCAGCAACTCCGCTTGTTTCTCGGGTGTTTCCGCTTCTTCCACGTTGATGACTCCAATCAATTTCTCAAGGTCGAGATTGGAGAGTTTTGCCAAATTCTCACGACTGGAGGAGTGTTTTTCCGGCGACTTGTGATTCCCGGTTGACCCCAGGTCACAGGGAGTAAATTCGAAGCCGTGAATCGTCCCGGCCCCGGTCGCTGATTGGATACGGCCCGAGATTTTCAGGTCGGGAAACAGGTCCAGAAGTCCCGTCAATTCACCACCGGGTCCACAGAGGGGTGCTCCCTCTTTTCCCACCCGCGCGAAACAGATCATGCGGTAATCGCTACCTGTATTTGGGGCGGGGTTTGCGGTGTGAATCGGAGTGAATGAGGATCGGGTGAGAACCCCGAACCGGCGCCGGGTATTGTCCGCCGAACCCGACCTCTCCCATACCCATCCGGGGGTGGTCTGGTTTCCGGACAAGAATCCGAAGAGCTTGGCAAGATAGCTCCGATCCATGTGCTCGAAGCACAGTTGGCAGTTTGCGTGCGGTGGGCTGGCGGCCATCTCAGGTGTTGATGTGTCCATTACCTCCCGGGGCGAGTATGATGATGGTAGATCGGGCGAGCCGTATGCAGCGACATCATGACAAACCGGGTGGTCCGGGTATTTGGTGGTGGTTGGTTCAAAATATTCAGGATGATTGACATTCGGTGAACCTTCTCCGGAGTGATCCGCAGGCAGCGCGGATACATTTTCATTGTTCGTGTTTTCTTTCATGTCTGTGGTTATTGGTTGTGTTTGTGTTCGGTTGAATGGTGTGACGGTGGGATGTGTCTCCGGCCTTCTCATTGGTCAACGTGATGGGTATGGGTGTTAGGTTTGATGATGGGTGTCTTGACACGCCTTATTGGATGAATGTGTGGACTATTACTTGTCATCAGAGCTCTAGGTAAATTTTGTTGGGAAGACGAGCAACCCTTTCAATGGTCAGGTATACATCGCGAAGAAGAGAGCCGCGTCGCGTTTGCGACGCCAGGGCGATTTTGAATGCAAGGTGAGTATTGACCTTGAATGGGCGGGGTGCTCGCTTTGCGCCCTCAATGTTGCAATCATTCAACGCTGCATCGATAGACGTGTGCCGGCAATCTTCGGGCGAGAGCAACTTTACGAAGTAAGCTAAAGACTCGCACCAGCCAGGAAAGTTTTGGACCTCCTCCAGAAAGATATGAAGGGCGCGCGCGTCCACCCATCCACTTCTATTGGGAATCAGCTTTTCGCAGAGCCCCATGGCTTGGTCCAGCGACTGTTGCGTGTGCCGTCCTGCTGAGGCTTCTTCTAAAAGAATTGTCAGCATGTGTTCCATAAATGTTTCATCAGATGGAAACAGAAAACTGGCCATATCCGCCGTTAGGCCCAACGTGGTGTCGGCCCTTTCCACTGCCCGAAGCCAACTCGTGCCTTTCACGCAGCCCAGGATGCCATCATATGTTTCAGCCCGCAGATCAAGGTCAAGAAGACGGGCAAACTGCTCCATTTCCACGCTCAGTTCGCGTGGTTCTGGTTCAGGCGACATCTTGAGGTTCTTAGGCTCGATTAAGCATGGAGACGATGGTCCCGTGCCTAGCGTTAACGCTTCCGATTCTTGGTGACCCGACTCGGCTTGCAGGCCGGTCGACGTATTATTATTTTCGTGTTTGTGTTTCATTTATTAGATTATTCGGTTTCTGGATTTAAGATATCAAATGGATTCTCGCGGCTCGGGTGAAGTGATTTGAATCAGTGTCTTAACGTTATACAATAAGTATTTTTCCGATGTATGTGAATATCAATGGTGAGCAGTGCATATCATATGAAATCAATCGCTATCAGTGATGATAAATTAATGCAAAAATAACATTTTTTGCATTTATAAAATATGTCCCGAAATTTGTCGTGAAGGCAGAAACATATTTGACGTGGCTTCTTGCACAGGCCTTGGTTGGATCTCGTCCCCCTTTATCCCGA
>JBIPMR010000232.1:0-5884 GCA_044369025.1 Luteolibacter sp. | reverse complement strand
CTATCGCCGACAATTCCGCACCACTCGTCTAACGGCGGGCGAGCCGGCTGGAGACACGGTATCCGTTCGCATTGAACGTCCGCGGGTTGTCGATCTCAACGATTCCGTGGACCTCACCCTTGCCGTTCTGGGTGTGGCATCAGATGAATTGCTGCGGGTGGATTGTCCCACGGCTGTGGTGGTCGCTTCGTCCCGTCCGCGTGAGGGGAAGTTGGTGTTTCACCTTCCGCATGACCGGAACCAGCAACTGCCGGAGAAAATCGGAAGTGTCGCTAATCCGAAGAACGATCCGGATCTTGCGGCGGCGGATCCCGACTTTCCGGAGATTGTCGGTGCGCTTCATGTGAAGGGCGATTCCCTGACCCTCAAGCTTGCCAACGACGGAAATAAAGCCCTCGAAAAGGTCCGGCTCACCTGGCGTCTGCCGCTTGGTTGGAAGGACGGGGTCCGGGTGATCACCCCAGACGTGATCGCCGCGGGAACTCGTCAGTCGTATGCCCTAACTGCCACGCCAGCGGGTTCCGACAAGTTCCGGATCGGCAGCGCCTATTTCGTCGCCCAGCTCGATTTCGTGAAAAACGGCAAAGCGGGTCGCATCCATTTCACCTGCAACGGGCCTCGGATGGATCCAGATGCCTCCTGGCCGCGTGAGGGCTTTTCCCTGTTGGGGCCCATTCCCAAAGAGAGCTTTGATGCGGATCAAATCGCCGGACTGCTCTCGAACGGACCCTGCCCTGAAACCATCGGACTTGCCGGACAGGCACCGCTCAAATGGAGAAAGAACGCGCGGGACGGCTTTGTCCGCCAGGATTGGCTCGATCCCGAGTATATCCGCACCATGGGAACCTGGGATGCGGCATCGCCCGCTTATGTGCTGCGATCCAAGGTCGATTCTCCGGTTGCCCGCGGCGTGGAGCTCATCTGTAGCCGTGAGCAAATCGGCCCCCTGTTTCTCAATGGCAAAAGGGTCGTGGATTTCAAAGGTGAGCTTCTGGCAGGAGAGAACGAACTGGTCATGATCTATCCGCCGGATGTGCTGAGAGTGGGCGGAGTCCGGCTTGCCGCCTGTTTCCTGCGCCTTGCTGATCCCGCCACTGGCGAACGCCTGGATGATATTCGGTATGATGCATGGTAGGTGAAACGAAAACTCCAATGGCTCGATGAGTCGTCGCACATACCCATTTTGGTGGATCATCATCGAACCATCAGTCTGGCTGGCTGTCCAGACGGCCGGCCGGAAGCCACCCTGATGATGGATGCACACGCCGCTGGGACCGTTCTCCGCCATGGCGGCGGACCGGCGGAATGAGACATATACGGCGCCCGCGGGGTATGCTCGGCGACATAGGTTGCTGCACCGCCGTATTCACCGCCAAGGGCGAGGCCTTGGACGAGACGCAGCAGCACCAGACAGATCGGAGCGGCGATGCCGGTCGTCTTGTAATCAGGCAACAGCCCGATGCAGAAAGTGGCTCCGCCCGTGAGCTGAGGAGAAATGTATATTTGCGTCCAACGAGATCACCAATGTGGCCGAAGACGATGGCGCCAAACGGGCGGACAACGAAACCGGTGGCAAAAGTTGCCAAAGTGAGCATGAAGGCGAGCGTCGGATTGTCCTTCGAGGCCGTCTGAAAATTGGAGAGCGGACCTTTAGTCCGTCTGTTTGAGAATGGCAGATGCTGGAGAATATGAAGATTTTGGCACCACGAATCAGACGAATCTTGCGAATCTTTGCTTTTTCAGACAGGCTCTTCGGGAAAAAGTGACCGGCGATAAGTGTGGCGAGCGCGCCATAAACAAAGAAGTCATACCAATTGATCAGAGTGCCTGCGGATGATGCTACAATGACTTTCCAAAGCGTTTTCTTATCGGTAGGGTAAGTGAGGGTTTGCATTGCGGACATGAATGTTGAGGGATGACGAATACGGATCTGTGATAAATGCCTTCACGGCACACCTCAATCAAAGCACATCCCATGACCCTGGCTTCAAGATCATCAAAACCATACCATTGGATAGGTTGGTTCCTATACTATTGGATAGGCACCATTCGCCCAAGTCTTATACAGGCATAATTTCCGCTTCCGCCGGCACGAGCTCAAGACTGGCATCGGTCATCCGTTGGACTTTCTGGAAAAAATTTGCGTTCCCAGGGTGTTTGATATCGATATCCCAGCTTGGGATCATTTCCTTCATTCGAGCCTTGCCCTCCGGATTCGACAGCAGATGAGGAAAACAAATCTTCACGACTTCGAGAACGATGCTAACACACACCGAGGCTCCGGGAGACGCGCCGAGCAAAGCGGAGATGCTGCGATCCGTATCGGTGATGACTTCCGTCCCATAATGTACGATGCCAGCCTTCCCATCGGTCTCCTTGATGGCTTGAACCCGGATCCCTGCGTCGATCAACTTCCAATCTTCGGTCCGCGCAGCCGGATAGAAAACGCGCAGCACCTCCATCCGGTTCCTCATGCTCTGCGTCCCTTGCCGCACGAGATAGCGGACCAGATCGAGATTCCGGATACCCACGTTGAGCAGCGTGAATAGATTGTCTGGACGGATCGAGAGCGGCAGGTCGGTGTAGCTCCCCTTTCTATAGAGAAACTTTGTCGTCCACGATGCAAATGGACCGAAAAGGAGAGTCTGTTTGCCATTGAGAATCCGAGTATCAAGATGAGGAACAGCCATGGTGGGAGCGGCGTCCAGTGGTTGCCCGTAAACTTTTGCACGGTGTTTCGCAACAATTTCGGGGTTATCACAGATCAGCCATTGCCCACCAATGGGAAAGCCGCCGAGGCCTTTCGCTTCTGAAAGTCCTGCCTTTTGCAGCAAGGGCAGGCTGCCGCCGCCCGCCCCCACAAAAACAAACTTCGTAAGGCATGTCCGGATCTCACCGGTCGCCAGATCCTTGGCACGGACTTCCCAAGTATGACCCACTTTAGTGAGTCCGATCACCCGGTGATTGCTTGCCACTCCACACCCACCCTGCCGACTGAGCCAGTGGAGCAATTTCCGCGAAATTACGCCGAAGTTTACATCGGTGCCATTGTCCATCTTGGTCGCCGCGATCGGCTCATTACCGCGGCCCTCCACAAGCAACGGTGCCCAACCGCGGATCGTCTCACGATCGGTGGTGTAGTCGATTCCTTGGAAGAAATGATGGGCAGCCATTCCCTTGTACCGCTCGTGGAGAAAATCCACCATTTCGGCACCATGGACAAAGCTGAGATGAGCTACCGGATTGACGAAATCACTCGGACTATCCACCATTCCACTTGCCACCGAGTATCCCCAGAACTGCTTAGTCTGCTCGAACTGCTCGAATATCTCGATAAGCTTCGTCACATTCACCGTGCCATCCGGCTCGCGATTCGGCGTATAGCTCAATTCGCAAATCCCGGCATGGCCGGTGCCCGCATTGTTCCACCCATCGGAGCTTTCCTGAGCCAGATCTTCGGTCACTTCATATACTTGGATCGATAGGCTGGGGTCCAGCCGCTTGAGCATCGCCCCCAGATTTGCGGACATCACTCCGCTACCAATTAAAACGACATCCGGATTTGCTACGTGCGTGGAATACTTCATGCGTTTAATAGACTGGCGTGCCCTAGATTCCTTTCACAGTCACTCAATCTCTTTAAGCAACCAACGGAATGCCTTGATCATCACCGAGGCCGGAGCCGCCTGATGCCCGCCCTCAAAGGATTGGACTGAAACATAAGAGCCGCTTTTCTGGAGCATTCGCACGTCATTCTCAATCGTGTAGCTACCGTAATCCTTGTTTCCTGTGACCATCACCACCCGCATCTTTGGATAAGGAAGATCCCAGTATTTCGCGCCTCCTAACCAACTGCAATTGGCATAGATTCCTGCCCACGGTCGGCTAACTTGCGCGGAATAGTGAAATGCCCGCCATCCTCCGCCTGAGATGCCTCCCATGTACACGCGCTTGGCGTCGTGCGGCACGGCCTTCTCAATCTGTGGGAGAAGTTCTTTGAATCGCTCCAGGTATTCTGCTTCGATGGCGGGCCTATCTCCTGAATTCTGGAAGGTTTCGCAGGAAACAATCGTCATTTTGACAGCCGCGGCCGCTTCCACATAACGGAGAATCTGCGAATGCCCGTTTCCGCCCGGATGAAAAAGAATTAGCATGGGTAGCTGTTCCCGAGGTGTCTCTCCCGCCGGATGAAAGACCGTGTATTCGGTGGTGAACTTTCCTGTTCCCGTATGACGTTCCAGGGTTCCTTTGAGATTTTTCAGAATGGCCCTCATTTCCTCCATGTATTCCAGCCACTGGAGAAGCCACGCCTGATCGACCAGTGACAGGGCGGTGTACCGTGTCTCAAAAATCGTCTTATCCTCCATCCTCAACGAAACCTTGCCGGTCTTTTCGTCGTAATCCAAAAGCTCGGCGTTGACATCTCTTCCCTCAACGAATTTCCAGGTTCTCATGTCGCTGTTCGCGATGGCGCTGGACAGCGTGGCGATAAGGACGACGGCAATACGGGAACGGATTTGCATGAGGATTTAGGTCTATTAAAACGGGAGTGTACGAGGTAGCAGACAAATTGTCATACTCATTCGGCAAACGAGATGCCTAAGCCTTCACGAGTGGAATGGGAAAAGGACCAACTTTGCTGAAAACTGAACCGCCGTATCTCTCCAGCGTCGGTAACCACTGATCCTTCAGCCACGATGGTCAAATGGTTTCCATCGACGGGTCCAAGGTCCTCACACCGGCGTCAGCTTCTTGGAACAAGAAGGGAATGGAGGCGGACAGAGACAGAAGGAGAAGGTTCATGGGCTCAGGTTGTTGCAAATTCGAGTTGGTGTAAAAGGTCAACGGCGCGTTGGTCGTCGCGCTGGAAGGCGAGGATATCACGGAGCAATGCGACGGCTTCAGCGCCGCGACCGAGGCCGTGGTGGGCAAGGGCGGCGAGCAATCGGTGGTTCGCGTCCCGGCGTTGTTGGAGATCCTCCTCGAATACCAGAAGGTTAGGCAGCGATGTGGCGAAGTAGTCGATCTTCGCGTCCTGACCAATCCGCTCTTCCGCGAACGCCAGCAATCCACGGAACAAGGCCAGCGCTTCTTCCCCGCGACCAAGTTCGCGGAGTGAAAGTCCGCGAAAATACGAAAGCGGCGAGTACTCGGTGACCGCCATCTCGGAGAAATCACCCTGCTCGGACGCCGAGGCCTCGAAGGCGGCGCGGGCTTCGTCGTTTCGCCCGAGCGCTTTCAAACCACGTCCGATCCAGTAGTTCACATCCGCCTTGGCCTGGAGCAGGTGGTATTTTTCCCCGAGCGAATCTGGGGTCGTCATCGCACCGCTGAAATGCGCCAGCGCCGATTCCGCATCGCCGAGCTCGAGCGCGCGACGCCCGAGCAGCAGGTGCGCGGTGGTGAACTGTCGCAACACGGCTCCCTCACCGCCCTCCCACGGGTGGAAACGACGGGAAAGCAAGAGGTCGAGCGCTTCCTGCTGGCGTCCTAGCAGATTTAACAGCGTGGCGAGGGCGACGCCTGCATCGTCGCGTGTTAGGGCGAGCTCCCGTTTCTTTTCCAGAAATGCAAGACGCTCTTCCAGCGGGTCGTTGAGCTTGGCCCGGAGCTGGTCAAACTCCGAGACCAGCCGCGGGTCCGAAGGGTCGAGTCCGATGGCACGCAGATAGCCAGCGCGCGCCGCCTCGCCATCACGGTGGACGTTCCATCGGGCGATCGCCAGGTTGCGATGGATTTGCGGGATCGTGCTGTCTTCGGCTCCGCCCCAGACGGCGATCGCTTCGAGATGGCGGCGTTTGTCATAGAGCAGGTTTCCTAACGCGTAGGCGGCAAGCGGATCGGTTCCAGGCTGGGCGAGTGCCCAATCCAGCACGGTTTGTTC
>JBIPMR010000231.1:0-5889 GCA_044369025.1 Luteolibacter sp. | reverse complement strand
CACCTTCAACGAGGTGGACATGACCTCCGTCATGGACCTCCGCAAGCAGGTCCAGGAGGAGTTCATGAAAAAATACGGGGTGAAACTCGGCTTCATGTCGTTCTTCATCAAGGCGGTCACCCAAGCGCTCAAGGACGTGCCCTCGATCAACGGCCGCATCGACGGCACCGACGTCATCGAAAACCATTTCTACGACATCGGCGTCGCCATCGGCACCGAAAAAGGCCTGGTCGTCCCGGTGCTCCGCGATGCCGACAAAAAATCCTTCGCCCAGATCGAACAGGAAATCCTCGATTACGCGAAAAAAGCCAAGGATGGCAAAATCACCATCGAGGATCTGTCAGGCGGCGTGTTCACCATTTCCAACGGCGGCACTTACGGCTCGCTGCTCAGCACGCCCATCCTCAACCCGCCCCAGAGCGGCATCCTCGGCATGCACACCATCCAGCAGCGCCCGGTCGCCCTCAACGGCCAGGTCGTCATCCGCCCGATGATGTATCTCGCGCTCAGCTACGACCACCGCCTGGTCGATGGCAAGGAAGCCGTCACCTTCCTCATCCGCATCAAGGATTGCCTCGAATCGCCGACGCGCCTGCTGTTGGAAATGTGACGTGGCGGCGGTTTCCAACCGCCATGCCCAAATCAAACCTTGAATCGGGCTGCGCGTCACCGTCGCCTTCAAATTCAGAAATCCCAACTGCGCCAAATCTTTTTCCGAACGGCTCAGGATTTCTGAAATCTGGCGAATCCGGGCTTGGCGGTTGGAAACCGCCGCCACGGCTCTCTCACTCAGCGCTTGCCACGCTTCGCCGCGCGTTTCGCCGGTTGCGCGGGCGGAGTGGATTTTTTCGCATCCATCTCGCGGGTGCGTTTCCGCCAGTCGCGGTTTGGCGCTTTCTCACCTGGCAAAGGGGCCGGGATCGGCGCGTGATAGTCAAAGCCCCGCAAGCGCCGGCGGCTGAGACGCTGGGTGATGAAGAGTTCGAGGATGTTGAGCAGGTTCAGATCCGCCTTGGGCACGAAGCTGATCGCCTCGCCCTGTGCTTCCGCGCGGCCGGTGCGGCCGATGCGGTGCACGTAGTCCTCGGGGTTGACCGGAAAATCGTAGTTCACCACGTGGGTGACGCCGTCGATGTCGATGCCCCGCGCGACGATGTCGGTGGCGACGAGGACCTGCACATTGCCATCCTTGAAATCCTGCAGCGCCTGCAGCCGTTGTTCCTGCGAGCGGCTGGAGTGCAGCTTGGCGACTTTGACCTGCGCGAGCTTGAGGAAATTCGTCAGCCGGTCCGCGCCATCCTTCATGCGGGCGAAAACCAGCACCCGCTTGAAGCCGGGCTGGCGCAGCAATTCCAGCAAGAGCGCGTCCTTCAAGTGCGCCGGCACTTCGTAAACGCACTGGTTGACGGTGTCGGCCGGGTTCGAACGTTTGCCGATCTGCACCATCTTCGGCTGATATTGAAACCGCCGCGCCAGGGATTCGACCTCCTTGGAGAGCGTGGCGGAGAACATCAGCGTTTGCCGACGCTTCGGCAGATAACTGACGATGTTCTCGATGTCAGGCAGGAAACCCATGTGCAGCATCCGGTCCGCTTCATCGAGCACCAGCATTTCCAACAGCCGGAAGTCAAGTTTCTGACGGCCGGTTAGATCGATCAACCGTCCCGGCGTGGCGACGATGATGTCCACGCCTTTGCGCAAGGATTTGATCTGCGCCTCTTCTTCGACGCCGCCGTAGATCGCCGCCACCCGGATCGGCAGGCTCTGGCCGTAGTTGCGGATGTTTTCCATGATCTGCACCACCAGTTCGCGGGTGGGCGCGAGGATCAGCGCCTTGAGTCCGCGCGGCTGGCCTTGGCGGTTGGAGAGGGAAAGGCGGTGCAGCATCGGCAGCACGAAGGCCGCCGTCTTGCCGGTGCCGGTCTGCGCAATCGCGATCAGGTCGTTGCCCTGCATCACCTTGGGAATCGCCGCCGTCTGGACCGGAGTCGGGCGGGTGTAACCTGATTTTTCGACGGCGCGGAGAATTCCGACCTCAAGTCCAAAGTTGCTGAACGGCATGCGCGGACTCTAGGCCACCGCCGCCGCCGATGGCACGGATTTAAATCCTGAAATCAGCCGCTGCGGCATCTGCGCCCTAAGGAGGCACCACACTCCTGTGGTGCGGGCGAATGCACAGCCATTGAAAAGCGCGAAGCTCTGCCCAATGGCATTTCATTCGCATCCACGACAAGAGTGTCGTGGCTCCTAAGTTCAGCCCATCCAGAGGTTGAGGATCTCAACCGCCGCCGCCTGATCGATGAGGCTTTTCTGCTGCCTGGCATTGCGCCCGGCCTCACGGAGCTTGGCGGCGGCGCTAGAGGTCGTCAGGGTTTCATCGACGAAGACCAGCGGAATCAGCGGCAGCCGCTCCTGCAGGCGCGCGGCGAAGGCGCGGACCTTGGCCGCGGAGTCGCCCTCGCTGCCATCCATGCGCAGCGGCAGGCCGAGCACCAGGGTGCGGGTTTTCCGCATTTCGGTGAGCCGGGCGATGCGTTCGATGGCGTCGCCTTTGCTTGGCTCGATCGTCTCGACCGGGTGCGCGAGGATCCCGAAGTCATCGGTGGCGGCGATGCCGATGCGGGCGTCGCCGTGATCGATGCCAAGCGCCGGGTGCGGCGAGTTGGAGAGTTGCGAGTCCAGATCCGATTTTGGTTAGAGAAGCTCCGGCGGCAGCAGGTCGACGAGCTTTTTGATCGAATCGGCCTGATGGCGGTTGGCGATCAGCAGGGCATCGCCGGTTTGCACGATGATCAGGTCATCCACGCCTAACAACGCGATCCGGGTGCCCGGGCGGGCGTTGAAAACGATGTTGTTTTCCGAATCGATCTCGGTGATTTGCTCGTTCGAGCGGTTTTCGATGCCGGTTTTGTCGAGGTATTTGGCGACCGATACCCACGAGCCGACGTCATCCCAATCGAAGGTGGCCTCGATGTTGAGCACGCGGTCGGCATTTTCCATCAGACAGTAATCGATGGAAATCGGGGTGAGCTTGGGAAACTGCGCGGCGATCGTGGCGTGGATGTCACTGGAGCGGCGCAGTTCGGAGACGAAGCGGGACAGCTCGGGCGCGTGCTTGGTGAGCTGCTCGATGACGGTCGGCAGCGACCAGACGAACATGCCCGCGTTCCATGAAAAACGACCGAGCGAGAGGAACTGCTCGGCGAGCTCGGGATTGGGTTTTTCGCGAAAGCGTTTCACCTCGACCGGGGGATGTTCGAATTGCAGGCCGGGAATGTTCGCCCGCTCGCCGCGCTCGATGTAGCCGTAGGACGGGCAGGCCCAAGTCGGGCGGATGCCGATGGTGACGAGGCCGTCGGACTGTTCGGCCGCGGCGAGCGCATCCCTCATCACCGAATGATAGGCGGCGGTGTCCTGGATCACCTGGTCGGCCGGCAGCACCATCATCACCGCGTCCGGATTGCGGGCGGCAATCAGGCCGATCCCAAGCGCCACGGCCGGCGCGGTGTCGCGTTTCGCCGGCTCGGCGAAAATGTTTTCCGCCGGAAGCATGCTGGCGACCTCGCGCACCGCATCGACCTGCTGGGCATTGGTGAGAATCAGGATGTTCTCCGGCGGGACGAGTCCTTCGAGGCGGCGGATCGTTTGTTCGAGCAAGGTGCCTTCGCCGAAGAGGTCCAGAAGCTGCTTGGGCCGGGAATTGCGGCTCAGCGGCCAGAATCGGGTGCCGGATCCACCGGCGAGGATCAGTGCATAGGTGTTTTCAAGAGTGGGCATGCCAAAAGCGTGTGCCAGTTCCCGGATTTCGAAAAGCGGGAATCTGCAACAATTTCTTTTCCGGAGTTGTCGTTAGTTGCGGGGGATGCTTCTTTTCAGCCATGGCCGACGAGTATTCAGAAATGACAAACCCTGCATGGATCGAAACCAGCGCCCTTGCGGCACCCGCCCTGCTAGGCGCGGCAGCGGGCTTGCTGCTTGGGGATTTGATGCACCGCGGTGCCCGCCGCGGGGTGGGAATCGGGCTGGGAGCCTTGGGCGTCGCCGCCCTGCTGCCCTTCGTCGTCGGCGGCGTCGCCGGCTTGGTCACCGGGCCGCGGAGCAAGGTCGGCGTGCGCCGGAACATCCAGCGCATCCGCGATGCAGGCATGGTTTCCAGGGATTACGATGAAGTCGACGAGCAGCTGCGCGAACAAGGATTGCTCTGAGCCATGCGCGTGGCGGTCACAGGAACCACCGGCCGGGTGGGTGCCGCGCTGGCCCGCCATCTGTCAGACAAGCACCAGCTCATCGCACTCCCGCGGCGGGAGTGCGAACTAACCGAACCCTCCGCGCTGGCCAGCGCCCTGGATCGCCTCGTATGCGACGTTCTGATCAATCCCGCAGCCATCACCAGCCTTGAAGCCTGTGAGGACGACCCGGCTCTGGCGATGCGGGTGAACGCGGAAGCACCCGCGGAAATGGCAGAGTGGGCCGCCCAACGCGGGGTGCGTGTCTATCATTTCAGCACCGATTACGTCTTTGCCGGAGAAACCCCGGAGCTCCGCCGCGAAGACGAAATTCCCGCGCCGCTCAGCGTTTACGGACTCAGCAAACTGGCCGGTGAGCAGGCCGTCCTCGCCCATCCGGGAAACGGGGTGATTCGCGTTTCATGGGTTTTCGGCCCGGAAAAACCCTCCTTCATCGACCAAATCTTCGACGCGGCAATGGCCGGCCGCCCGCTTGAGGCGATTTCCGACAAGTTCTCGCTGCCGCTGCTGACCACCGACCTCGCGGCATGGATGCACTCGATTCTGGAAACGGAAACCACCGGGATTCTCCACGCCTGCCACTCGGGCGAAGCCACCAGTTGGCATGGCATGGCAACCGCGGTCGTCGAGGAGATGGCCGCTGGTGGAGCCATCCGGACCATTCCGCCCGTCACGCCGCTCAAGCTCGACGAAGTTAGAGCTTTCCGCGCCGCAAGACCCCGGTTCACCGCGATGGATCACAGCCGGCTCGCAAAAGTGATCGGCACCCCGCCGCGCCCGTGGCGCGAGGCGGTCGCAGGCTACGTGCGGGATCGCTGCGCCCTACTTTGATCGGGGAAAGACCACCCGCGCCACGACCGGGAAATGATCGGAGACCATGGGTTTGTCTTCTGACAGAATACCCGCGTCCCGGATCTCCGCCTCTTTGCTGACGAAGATGTGATCGACCTTCAGATTGCCTGCCAGACTGCCCCGCCAGAAATGCAGCGTGCGCCGGTCGCGTTGCTTCGGATAAAGCGTTTGAAAGGTGTCCCGCATTCCGTTTCGCCAGATTTCCGGGGCTCCGGCGAGCGAGGACGCACCGCCCGTTAGATAGATGATTCCGGGATTGCTTTCGATCGAATTGAAATCACCCAACAAAACCACCGGTTCGTCCCGCCGTTTGCGCCCGTCGATCCGGCCCGCCATCAGGATCGCCGCGCGCTCGCGGGATGCCTGGCTCTTGTGATCCCAATGGGTGTTGAAAACATAGAAGCCGCGACCGGTGGCGCGGTCCAACAGGCGCAACCAGGTGGCCACGCGCGGGATTTCATTGCCCCAGCTCATCGACCCCGGTTGTTCCGGTGTGTCTGATAGCCAGAAGGTGCCGGCGTCGCCCGGGTCCGGCTCGAAACGGTCCCGCCGATAGAAAATCCCGGAATACTCCCCCGCCCTGCCGCCGTCGTCGCGGCCGTTTCCGGCAAACTCGAACTCCGGCAGCGACGCCCACAAATCCGCCGCCTGCCCGTGCAGCGCTTCCTGCACGCCGAAGACGTCCGGCTGCTGCGCCCGCAACATCCTAACTGCTCCCGGAATCCGCTGGGACCACGCGAGTGGTCCGGGGTCGCCCGGGTTTTCGTAGCGCACGTTGAAACTCATCAGC
>JBIPMR010000230.1:0-5918 GCA_044369025.1 Luteolibacter sp. | reverse complement strand
GGAATTGTCCCCAAGCTGCCCGGTGGCATTGGCTCCAAAACTCCATACAGTTGCGTCGTTCTTGAGAAAAACGCTGTGGTCCATTTCGGCCGCGACCATTCTGGCATTATTGATGGCCCCGGACATGATTTAACCAAGGATCAAAAGAGGCGGAAGCGGAACGGCTGGGACATGTGAGCGGTTGTGAATCAAGGTGTCATGGACCAAAAATAGTCCCCCAATGAGATTCGTGGAATTGCCTTCCTTATGTCAATGTACCTTTTCGGCACTCTTGCCCGATTTTTCCACCACTTCCGAAGTATCTCTGTGGTTTCTCCGGGGGTCTGCTTCCCGCAGTGAAACATGCTCCGGGGCTTGAAACACGCTCAGGGTGGGGCAAAACCGGGATGAGCTGACTTCACGGTAGTAGCCGACGACACCGACGGGGATTTCGATGACCGGGGCTGCGACAACGTTGATGGTGGCTGCGGAACTAACGAAATTGAACGGGATCGGCCCGGCAGCCGGCTTCGCACTCCGCACAGGCTGCGCCCCTTTCCACGAAGCTTGGCACCAAATACGTCAGGTCCGGCTAACATCGAAAGCGTGAGTCCCGCGGCCCGGCTTTGAAGCCGGCGACGCTGCTGCCGTGGATACCCAGTTTCTGCAACGCGGCATCAAGCGGCGGGTCCGGGTCGCCAAGTGACGACCATCATTCACTCCACGCGTCCCGTCTTCCGCTGCCGGGACGATGAAAAAGAGGCGACAGTAAGGTCGCCGCTCCTTATTTCACAAGTACTTGTCGGTCACGGCGCCTTCGCTGGCGGTGGAGACGAGCTTGGCGAATTTGGCGAGCACGCCGTGGGTGTAACGCGGTGCGGGCTGGGTCCAGGCGGCTTTGCGGGTGGCGATTTCCTCGGCGGAAATGTTCACGTCGATGCGGTTGTTGACGGCGTCGATGGTGATTTCATCGCCCTCGTTGAGAATGGCGATGGTGCCGCCGAGGAAGGCCTCCGGGGTGATGTGGCCGACGACGAAACCGTGGCTGCCGCCGGAGAAGCGGCCATCGGTGATGAGGGCCACGTCCTTGCCGAGGCCCATGCCCATGACGGCGCTGGTGGGTCCTAACATTTCGCGCATGCCTGGGCCGCCTTTGGGGCCTTCCATGCGGATGACGATGACGTCGCCCTTTTGGATTTGTTTGCCGAGGATGGATTTCATCGCCTCATCCTCGGAGTCGAAGACGCGGGCGCTGCCGGTGAAGAGTTCGCCTTCCTTGCCGGAGATTTTGGCCACCGCGCCGCCTTCTGCCAGATTTCCGTAGAGCACGCGGAGATGGCTGTCTTTTTTGATCGGATTGGATAGCGGGCGGATGATTTCCTGGCCTTCCGGATAAGGCGTGCAGAATTTCTCGATGTTCTCGCGCATGGTGCGGCCGGTGACGGTCAGGCAATCGCCGTGAAGCAGGCCGCCATCGAGCAGGATTTTCATCAGCGGGACCGTGCCGCCGATTTTGACGAGGTCGGACATGGCGAATCTTCCGGAGGGTTTGAGGTCGGCGAGGACCGGGACGTTTTTGCCGATACGCTCGAAGTCGTCGATGGTGATTTCGATGCCGGCCGAGTGGGCGATGGCGGGAATGTGGAGCGCGGCATTGGTCGATCCGCCGAGCGCGATGAGCACGGTGATGGCGTTCTCGAAGGCTTCCCTGGTGAGGATGTCGCGGGGCTTGATGCCGAGATTGATGAGGTTGACGACCGCGGCACCGGCGTCGAAACAATCGCGCATCTTGTCGTCGGAAATGGCGTTCTGCGCGGAGCTGTTGGGCAGCGACATGCCGAGCGCCTCGATCGCGCTGGCCATGGTGTTGGCGGTGTACATGCCGCCGCAGGAACCGGCACCGGGGATGGCGCAGGCTTCCACGGTTTCGAGTTCCTCATCGGTGTATTCGCCGTTCGCGTGTTTGCCGACGGCTTCGAAAACGGAAACGATGTCGAGGTCCTTCTGCTCGCCCTTGATCGTGGCGCAGCCGGGAAGAATGGTGCCACCATAGACGAAAACGGCGGGGCGGTTCATGCGCGCCATCGCCATCAGGCAGCCAGGCATGTTTTTGTCGCAACCGCCGATGGCGACGAAGCCGTCCATGCCTTCGCAGCCGACGACGGTCTCGATCGAATCCGCGATGACCTCGCGGGAGACGAGCGAATATTTCATGCCCTCGGTGCCCATCGAGATCCCGTCGGAGATGGTGATGGTGTTGAAAATGATGCCCTTGCCGCCGGCGGCGTCGGCCCCCTTGGAAGACTCGATGGCGAGTTTGTCGATGTGGATGTTGCACGGCGTGACCTGGCTCCAGGTCGAGGCGATGCCGATCTGCGGCTTGGCGAAATCGTCTTTTTTAAAGCCGACGGCGTAGAGCATGGCGCGGCTCGGCGCGCGGTCGGGGCCATCAAGCATCGGACTGGAGAATGGGCGGGTGGTGTCTTTCATCGCGCGCGGAGCATCTTGTGGTTATGGGGACCGCGTCAAGTGCCGGAGAGGGATGAAGCGGCACTTTGACGGATGGACGGTCCTAAAATGAGCCGAACTCCATCCGATCCAAATCCTCTTCATCCGTGTCCATCCGTGAAATCCATGGTTAGAAGAATTTTAACCACGGATGGCACGGATGAATTAAGAATGGGAGATGGGTCCCCAAAAGCTCCGGGGGGAAGAGCTTCAGGAATCATCCGATCCAAATCCTCTTCATCCGTGTTCATCCGTGCCATCCGTGGTCGAAATACCACGCCGCCGCGACACGCAAAAACCGCACGGACGTGGGCCCGTGCGGTTTTTGGAATGTCTAGCGGTGGTGCGGATTATTCCGCAGCGACTTCGACGGTGGTGTCGGCAGCCTTTTTCTTGGCGGCTTTTTTCACCGGAGGGGCCTCCTCGGCGACGGCCACTTCCTCAGCAGGCTCGTCGGTTGCCGGACGATCGACCCACTCGATGATCGCCATCGGTGCGGAGTCGCTCATGCGGGCGCCGAGCTTGGTGATGCGGCAGTAGCCACCCTGGCGGTCTTTCGACGCAGGGGCGGTTTCGGCGAATAGTTTTTTGACCGTTTCCTTCTGGCGGAGGAAAGCGATGGCCAGGCGCCGCGAGTGCAGATCGTCGCGCTTGGCGAGGGTGATCAGCTTTTCGGCGACCGGGCGAAGCGCTTTGGCTTTGCCGAAGGTGGTTTTGATGCGGCCGTGCTCGATCAGGTTGCATGCCAGGTTGGCAAGCAGGGCCCGACGTTGCGAGGCGTTGCGTTTGAGTTTAACTGTTTTGCTGCGATGTCTCATCGGTTGCTTCCGTTTCTGTGTAAATAAGTTAGTCGTCGAGGTTTTGGGCGATCAGATCGGCGAGGCCGACCGGCGCTTCATCTTCCGCACCGAGGCGTGGGCCACGGGAGGCGGCGGCAGGTCCGGAAAGCAACGAGGCTTCGAAGGACATGCCGAGGCCAAGGCCGAGCTCCACGAGCTTGTCCTTGATCTCGTTGAGGGACTTCTTGCCGAAGTTGCGGTATTTGAGCATTTCCGCTTCCGACTTCATCGCGAGTTGGCCCACCGAGGTGATGTTCGCGTTGTTGAGGCAGTTGGCGGCACGCACCGAGAGTTCGATTTCGTTGACCGACATGTTGAGAAGCTTCTTGAGAGCGGCGTTCTCTTCGCTGGACTCGGCCGGTGCTTCTTCGAAATCCACGGCGTTTTCGTCGTAGTTGACGAACACATCGAGATGGTGGCGAAGGATCGCGGAAGCCTGCAGCAGCGCGTCCTGCGGGGTGATGCGGCCGTCGGTCCAGATATCGAGGATCAACTTGTCGTAATCGGTCATTTGGCCGACCCGGGTGGTTTCCACGGAGTATTTGACGCGGGTGACGGGCGAGAAGATCGAGTCGATGGCGATCACGCCGATCGGCTGGTCCTTGCGCTTGTTTTCATCGCCGGTGGAGAAACCACGGCCGACGCGGACTTCGAATTCGCAGTCGAACTTCACCTTCTTGTCGAGGGTGCAGATGACCTGGTCCTTGTTGACCACGTCGTAGATGTGATCGGGAATGATGTCGCCGGCGGTGACGACGCCTTCTTTTTCCAACTTGATGGTGAGGATGCGGGGATCCTTCTCATGGTGGTTGAACTTCACCTTCTTGAGGTTGAGCACGATGTCGGTGACATCTTCGACCACGCCCGGGAGGCTGGAGAATTCGTGCTGCACGCCGGCGATGCGGACGGAAGTGATGGACGCGCCTTCCAAAGAGGAGAGGAGCACGCGGCGGAGGGTGTTGCCGATGGTGTGGCCGTAGCCGCGCTCGAAAGGCTCGGCGCTGAACTGGGCGTAGGTATCGGTCGCGGTTTCCTCGTTGCGGACGAGGCGGTTCGGGAGCTCGAAACGAGCTAGTTTGACTGCTGACATGTTGTTTTTGGTTTGCCGGGTTACCCTCTTGCGGGCGTCTCGACCTGATGACAGGACGATGCAGAGGACCGACGGCGATGATGAAATAGCCCGCGGGGGCGCGACTAAATGCGGGCGGCGGCGGCTTGCAAAGCATTTTTTGGCACCCTTCCGGAAAAAAAATGACCAAATCGGCACTATTTGCGAAAAAAAGGCTAGATCTTCTATCAGCTAAAGAGCAGTTTTTCTCCGCAATCCACAAATTAGCTATGAAATCAAAGAAAAATCTAACCCGATTCACCTACGAAACAGCCGCCTTTGAAGGATGGCGCTTATGTATCAGCCGTGCCGGAACGACCTTCACCAAGTATTTCCCTGACAAGAAGTTTGGCGGCGGTAAGAAGTCACTCGCTGCCGCAGAAGTGGTTCTGGCGGAGGTCAAGGAACTGATCGAAGGTGCCAAGCGGGTCGAGGGCAAACTGAGCCCGGCCACCATCAAGAAGGCCGAGAAAATGCTCGCGGATGCCTGATTCGCTCCGGCAATAGTTTTCGGGGCTTGCGCGGGATGCCGCGCAAGCCTACGAAAACCCGCAATGCCGGACGAAACAGCTTCAGTGATCCAATGGTTCCGCCGCGATCTGCGGATCGCAGACAATCTGGCTTTAAGCCACGCGGCGAAACCCGGACTGCCGGTAATCCCGGTGTATATCTTGAGCGACTGGCAAAAAAGCCACCCTTGGACGGGTGCCAACCGCCAGCATTTTTTGTGTGAAAGCCTCGATTCGCTCGCACGCAACCTGGAGACCTTGGAAGGCCGGCTGATCATTCGGCAGGGCAAGGCGGTCGAGGTCCTCCGCTCGTTGATTTTGGAAACCCACGCGGTGGCGCTGCATTTCAATGCGGATCCGGACCCTTTCGGCAAATCCGTCGAGGCCGCCGTCCGCCAGCTTTGTGCCGAACTCGGGGTCGAGTGCCACGCCCATGCGGATGCCGCCTTGCATCAACCGCACGAGGTTTTAACCCAAAGCGCCCTGCCCTACCGGGTTTACACGCCTTACAGCAAAAACTGGCTGGCGCTGCCGAAAGCCTCGCCGGTCGCCAAGCCGAAAATCCTGCGCACCCCGGCGGGCGTGAAATCCCTACCGCTGCCGACCGTCGCCGTCTGGGGACTGGACGTCCCCGAGACCCAGTTGCCGGTGGCGGGGGAAAAGGCGGCGCGCGAGCGGTTGAAAGCGGCGATCGCCGGAAAAATCCAGAATTACTCGGCCACTCGGGATTTCCCCGCCCAGCACGGGACGTCGAGGATTTCGCAGGATTTGCGCTACGGGCTGATCTCGATCCGCACGGTTTATGCGGAGGCGATCAAAGCCAAGGCCGCGGCGGACCTAGCCGGGCAGGCTGGGATTGACGTCTTCATCAAGGAACTGGCGTGGCGGGAGTTCTATTTCGCGATCCTCCACCATTTCCCGAACGTGCTGGATGAGGAGTTCAACGCCGATTGGCGCGGACTGCCATGGGACGAA
>JBIPMR010000008.1:0-19139 GCA_044369025.1 Luteolibacter sp. | reverse complement strand
CGTCGCACGCTATTCGGCGAATGATGGGTGGCGTGAAGTCGATTTTTCTGATGCCAAATACAGTCTGAAAGCCACGGTGCTGCCACATGTGACCAAGGTTCTGTTCATCTGGCGGGAAATCGCCACTGCGGATACCAGGGCGGGAGCCGAGCCCCCCGTCGATTTCGCCTGGCCTGCTGAAGAAGAGGAATGGTTTGAGGAAACCATCACACCGCTGCCCGCAGGTGCGGGTTGCGGAAACAACGAGGCCAAGACATCCGTCCGCGAACTCTCCTATCCTGAGAAAGGCGGAATCCGCTATCCCGCGCTCCCGCCAGCCGCGACCCTCGAAGCGCCCCCGCTCATCGCGGTCGACCATGATAGCCCTGGCCCAATGCCATACCTCCGCCACCTCAAGCCCATCCGGTTCCATGTTGAAACCCAATACAACAAGCAAGCAATCCGACTCGTCGCCGAAGGCTCCGGGCAGATCCGGATTTGGAGAAAAACCGATGAATTCTCCTCGGGACAAGCCCGATTCACCGAAGTCACCCTTCCCCTCGAACTCGATGTCGAACAAAAGTCCGGCCGCTGGTCGCTCCTCGGAAACTACCATGTGCAGGGCGTTCAGGCCGGTGACGTCACCCTCAAAATCCAAGGCCCTAGCGCGTCCCCAATTAAGACAACGGTCATCCGCGTCGTCGATCTCGATCTCGACGTGGACAGCGACAACACCGGCGAAATCGACGACACCGACGAAGAAGACCGGATCGAGGCCGACACGAGCAAGCCCGGCAAGGTGATCATTGGCAGCCGCTCCGCCGAATCCGGTGAAAACGGCATCCCCCTTCATCCGGATCAGCTTGTCTCGCTCAAACTCCGCACCGCCAATCTGGCCACTGATTCCAGGATCAAACTTGATTATCGAGACTCGGTCCTCCGCATCTGGAAAACCCCGCCGGGTCAGACACCCGACCAAACCGACCTCCTCGAACCGGGAAGTTACACCCTCTCCGAACTCGGCCTCTCCTCCGGCTCCCCCGCCGAGTTCTCCATCCAATCCCTCGGTGCGGCCTCCGGTCTCTTCCAAATCTCGATTTCCAGCGGTGGCGTCTCCGACGAGGTGCTTGTGAACCTCCTGCCGGTGAAGTTAGCGGTCGATGCAAACCGCGATGGAGAAATCACTTTCGATCAAACAGACAAAACCACCGCGGAGAAACCCTATCGATTTTGGATCAATGACGACAACGACGAGGGTGACGATGCAGCAGCCGACGATTCTCTCATCAATTATGAGATTCCTTCAAACGCGAGTGCCGATCTGAATAAAAATGTCATTGATTCCCTGCGGGACTTGGAGGACTTTAACCGGCTTCACATCGATCTCGGGGGAATGAAAGATCTGATCGACAATGGGACGGCGCAAATTGGTCTTTGCTTCACCGCTATAACAGATGCCCAGCCCTCGATTCGAATCTTTCGCGCAAGAGATCGGCATCACGGAAGTGATTCTTATCTGTTCAATCAACTGGTTGCCAACGCACAGGTCCGTGGGGATTCGAAGTATTCAAGCGCTCTGCTGACGGTTAAAAATTCGACCGAATGGTTACCAAAATCCACGCTGAGCGACGACCTCAGTGATACTGGCCGCCTCCATTTGATTTTTGAAGGAGTCGCTCCGGGTAGAGGGAAGCTCGCTATGGTGATCAAAATCGGTGAGCAGACGCAAATCTTGCCTACTGTCTCGATGGAACTCATGAAGGTCAGAAAGATGTATGAGCATTGGACCGCGCTCGACACCGAATTGGTCAATCCGGAGGACATCCCCCTGACGGCAACGAAGACCTCGGACAGCGGAAGCTTTGCGCCCGACGGTCCCGAACGTCCCGATTCCATCGTTTTTGTCCACGGCTGGAGGATGCGGGTCGGAGATCGCCGCAATTTTGCTGACACCAGCTTCAAACGTCTCTGGCAGATCGGCTTCGCCGGGAAATTCTACCACTTTTCGTGGCCGACGGAATATACGGATAGGGTGGAGTATCTGCCAGGCGACCCACCCGCGCAAAAGGGCAACTACGCGAGGAGCGAGCGTAAGGCGTATCTGAGCGGTAGGCATGCCCTCAAAGATTTCCTCCAGAATCACATCGCCTCCACGCCTGCCGAGACCCGGATCTTCGCGCACAGTATGGGCGGAATCGTCGTCAGCGAGGCGCTCCTTCATGGCGCGACAGTCCACACTTTCGCTGCTTGCCAGACCTCGATGGCTGGCCATGCCTACGGGCGGCCGCTGGGTGCCGCGTCGATTGACCGGATTCCGACCGTGACCCCTCTATCGATACCTCCCGAGGCATATGCCGCCTATCCACCCACAGGATTGGCTTACTATGATTCCATCAAGGAAAAGATCTACAATTTCTACAACGAGTCTGATAGCGCCCTCGGAGTAGGATGGCTATTGGGCCAGGATCTTAAACCAAACAACGGGAATGGAGGCGCGCCCGCCGAAAACTACTTTTATGATTTCACAGCAAGACAATACTATTACAACAACGGATCGATTAACCGCAACCTGAATTTCCCAGTTAACACGGATGAAATCTACGCTCATGGAGCGTTAGCGCGGTCACATCCGCTCGGTGCCCGTCGGCACTCGATGGTTCGAGCGAATTTTGATCTTGAAGATGATTTCACTGAGACAGATGCGAATTTCACGGGTACTCCTGAAGATCACAGCGCCCAGTTCCGGGGGACGATGATAATCCGCTACCCTTTCTGGAGACAGTTGATTTCTCCGGCATGCTTTAACAGCAGCACCCACCGCAAATCCTTTCCATGAACCGATTCATTCTGTATTCAACTGCGGCAATGGCTGCGATTGCCCTGATTGCCGGTATTTCACTATTTTTCCTTAGGCAGGGCCGGGATCAATCTGCAGATGAGGCACAAAGTCCGCTAGTGCGTCCTGGAATCCCCCCTGAGGAGGTCATCCGGGATACGGACGCGAGGGCCGACCCACTTGTGCGTGACAATCTGGATAAACCTGAAGCCGATGATTCGGTAGCAATGACGCGAGAACAAGCCGTGAAGGAACTGATCGCATCGATGTCCGAGGAGGATAAGCAGGCGAAGCCGGAGGACTATCCCATGGACCTCTGGGCCTACTTCGTTGCAAACCATCATCAGCAACTGAAGCAAAACGGAGCCATCGAATTCTACGGCAAAGTGGTAGCTGAGGACGGATCGCCGCTTCTGGATGTCCGAGTTCAGGTTCGTGTCAATACGTTTGAACCCTCTATAACCAAGGCAATTGAAATGAATCAACCGCAGAATCTAGAGTATTTCGATGTCATTACGGATGAACAAGGGCAATTCAGCGTCAAGAACAAGATCGGTGTAAAGCTCGGGCTTTCTCTTTTCGAGATCAAGGGTTACAAGGTTATGGAAGGTCAGACGTTCGGATACAATTTTGCTCCTGAGGAAGCGAAGGCCGCTTTGGGCCCTCCCCACCAAGCCGATCCCGAAAATCCTGTTGTCTTCAAAATGATGAGGGCGGAGCTTAAACTAGGGTATTCCTTGGATGATTTGGATTAACGTTGTTCGGCGGTCCCCCCACCAACAATCACGCCGAACCCGCACTCCGCCCGCTGGTCATCTTCCGTAAAGTCTGCATGGGCACCCGGAGTGAACAGGGCTCCCGGATCACCGCAATTTTCAACAGCCTGACCGAGACCGTCAAGCTCCAGAATTCCTCCGTCTTCGACCTGTTCCAGGTCATTCTCACAGGTACTGTGGCGCAGGCCCAGGAAGCACTTTGGGGGCAATTCCTCCTGATCGAAAAATCGGCTAAACTGTTACGTTTGCTTTTGGGCAGGATGGAACGCAGGAGGGCGAGCTTGTCGATCACCCGCTTGAGGCGTGGATCATGCGGCTTTCGGAGGCGCGCACGGCTTCGCGCAGGGCACTATGCCCTCAGCCCGCAGGCCGAATCCTATCACCAGCAGCTATCGGCGCGCAGCCTCCAGGTCCGCGTCCACGTCAACAAAATCGTCGCCCTCACCGGCCAAAACGGTGGGAGGCATGCCCGAGGACGAGTCGCAAGACGAGTCCCAAGGCACGCCGCAGGGTGGGGTTATTTGCCGGGTTGTTGGATGGGGCTGTCAGTCCGGCCATGTCGCCATCGCTCCATTGTCCATTGTTGGCCGACATTCACCGCGATCCGTTGGACGGGTTGATGGCCGGACTGGGTTTTGAGATGGCGCGGTATGCCGACGATATGGTCGTGCTGTGCCGCCGTCAGGAAGAAGCCGGGGCCGCGCCGGAAAAGCTCCGGGAATGGATGGCCGGTGCCGTGGCAAGGATCACCAACGCTGGCGCAACCGCTACTTCAAGAAGCTCGGGCTCTTTTGCCTGCTAGACGCCCGGGAAACAGAAATCGCGAGCCTCCGTCACGGAGCAAACCACTGACTGGAGAGCCGGATGCGGGAGATCCGCACGTCCGGTTCGGAAGGGGGAGCGGGGCGAAAGCCCCGTTCCTACCTCTATCTTGGATCTCACATTCTGAAGTCTTCGCCGAGGTAGTGCTTGCGGGCGATGGGGTCGTCCACCAGTTCATGGGAGGCGCCTTCGAGGATGACGCGGCCGTCATGGATGAGGAAGGCGCGGTCGGTGATGGTGAGCGTCTCGCGGACCGAGTGGTCGGTGATGAGGATGGCGAGGCCGTCGCGGTCGCGCAGCTCGCGGACGATGCGCTGGATGTCCTCGACGGCGATCGGATCGATGCCGGCGAAGGGCTCGTCGAGCATCAGCAGCGTCGGGTCCGAGCAGAGCGAGCGGGCGATGGCGAGGCGGCGCTTCTCGCCGCCTGATAGAGTGATGGCGAGGGATTTGGCCAGCTTGGTGATGCCGAAGCGGGCGAGCAGGTCGTGGGCGCGCTCATGGCGCTCGGCGCGGTTGAGGTTCGGGCGGGTCTCGAGAATGGCGAGCAGGTTGTCGAGTACGGAGAGTTTGCGGAAAATCGATTCCTCCTGCGGCAGATAGCCGAGTCCGAGGCGGGCGCGGCGGTGCATCGGCATTTTGGATAGATCATGGCCGTTGAAACACACCGAGCCGGCATCGGCGGGGACGAGCCCGGCGATCATGTAGAACGAGGTGGTTTTGCCCGCGCCGTTAGGACCTAACAATCCGACGATCTCGCGGGGCTGGACGGTGATGGAAACGCCATCGACCACGGCGCGGCCGCTGTAGGTTTTGCGGAGTCCCTTGGCGAAGAGGACGGCGGTATCGGTGTTGCAGCAGGTGGAACCCGGGTTGTGCGTGTTTGGCATCATTGGACTTCAGATCAACGATTCAATTCTTCGAGAGGAAGGATGGTTTCAGTCGGGCCGCTGAAATCAAACACCCCAGCCTTGTTGATCCGGAGAGTTTGCTCCGGGGTTTTCGCGCGGATGATCAATCCGCCGCGTTTCACCCAAGGCTTTCCACCCTGAAGGATGATCTGCCCGGTTTTCAAGTGGTAAGAAAAGAGAGCGCCGCTTGCCTCCACCGGAGCCTCGCCGTCTTCAGGCTTTTTCTGAATCGCGCGGACCGCCCCGGTGGCGACGATGCGTTCCACATCCCCGAAATTATCGCCCACCCCGGCCAGCGCCCCTTTGTCGTTTTTTTCAGAATTCTTCGGATTTTCCGGTTTCTCCGATGCTGGTTTCCCGACGGGCTTTTTCGCGAAGAAGATTTTCAATTCGTCACGTGCCGTCATTTCGATGCGGGGGTCGCTGACCTTCACATTCTTGAGATAAACGAGACAGCCCGCATCGGCATCGAAATACATGCCACCGTCGCTCGTGATGACAGTGTCATCAGGCCCCGGTTTGACATCCTGAGCTTCCGCATCACTTGTTCCGCCCGCAGTGGGAACCGGGAGATCGGCCTGCACCAGAAACGCCCTGGCGCCCTTCGAGGCGATCTCGGAATCCGCAAGATCTGTTTGAATGAGCTTTTGCGTGGCGGCACTCGCTGCGGCGGCGGCGGGCGATTTCGAAACGGCATCCGCTTGGACGGCGGCTTTTTCCTCCGCGTTCATCGCCGGCGGCGGTGCGGCGACGAGTGGCTGGGTGAGCAGCGATATCCCTAACAGGGAGGCAGCGCGGAGCGAGGAGGGGGGAGTGTGCATGGTCGTCTCGGTGAGTGCGTGGATGATGGTGGTGGCCGGGCCTAGCAGAAAGCCCTCACCTTGCTGGAATGAATAATAGAGCCCGCTGCCGTGGGCGGTGAGGCGGTCCGCCTGGATGTGGACGGGTTCGCGCGCTTCGAGGATACCCTTGGTCTGGTGGAAGATGGCTTTTTTCAAGTCGATCCGGCCGCGCGGGCTTTGATCGGGATTGAAGAACTCGACGGAGACGCTCTCGCCGGCCATCTGCTCGGCATTGACCAGGGTCATCGACGCGGCCTTGAGCACGCCGGTGAGTTTGCGGTTCTCGTCGTAGCGGGGAAGCATCACGCCGTGGAGCCGGCTGCCATCCGGCAGCAGGGAAATGGCGGGGAGTTTTTTCCGCTCTGGCACCACGCCGTCCGGCTTCTGCCCCAGGAGCAGGGCGGGAGTTAGAAACAACACGGCTGTCAGGCGGCGGCGCAAGATTTCAATGGGATGCGTGATGAATCGCGATGAGCTTGATGAGCAGGTCCTCGATGAATTCCAGCGGGATTTGGTTAGGCCCGTCTGACAGGGCGTTCGCCGGGTCCGAGTGGACTTCCATGAACAAACCGTCCACGCCGGTGGCGACGGCGGCGCGGGCGAGCACGGGTGCGAGTTCGCCATCACCGCCGGTGGCGCCGCCGAGTCCGCCGGGGCGTTGCACAGAGTGGGTGGCGTCGAAAATGATGGGCAGGCCTTCTTTGCGCATCCAGTAGAGCGAGCGCATGTCGACGACCAGGTTGTTGTAGCCGAAGGTGGTGCCGCGCTCGGTGATGAGGAAGCGCTCGCAACCGAAGGAGCGCATTTTGCCGGCGATGTTGACGGTGTCGAGCGGGGCGAGGAACTGGCCTTTTTTGACGTTGACGGCGCGGCCGGTCTTGGCGGCGGCTTCGAGCAGGTCGGTCTGGCGGCAGAGGAACGCCGGGATCTGCAGGAGATCGACGTATTCCGCGGCGATGTCGGCCTGGTCGGCGGTGTGGATGTCGGTGGTGACCGGGACGCCGAGTTCCTTGCCGATTTCGCCGAGGATGCGGCAGCCGTCGTTGACACCGGGCCCGCGGAAGGCGCCGATGGAGGTGCGGTTCGCCTTGTCGAAGGAGGCTTTGAAAATGAAGTGGATGCCGGTACGATCGGCGATTTCCTTGAGTGAGCGGGCCATTTCCCAGGCGAAGGCCTCGGTTTCAAGGGCGCACGGTCCGAGGATAAAAAAGGGAGCGGGTCCGCCGACGGGGACATTGCCGATGTTGAAGGGATCGAAGGTCATGGTGATGGGGAAATCAGTCGTTGCTGTCGGCCGCCAGGTAGAGCGGGCGGAGGTTTTCGAGAGCGGTCTGGAGCAACTTCGCCTCGGAGGGTGTGAGATTTCCGCGGGTTTTGGAAGTGAGCATTTCGAGACAATCGATCACCGACTTGGCGGCGCGGAGGTTGATCTGCTTTTCCCCGGTGTGGGGGTTGGGGATCTGCCCGAGAAAAAGTCCGGCGTTCTGGGCTTGGAGGATGATGAACTCATTGAACCGAGAGTCGGCTTCTGGCGTGTCGGGCATGGTGGAAGCGTCTCGCTTCAGGAGCCAAGATTCAAGGTGGAACATTCGGAAGCTTGCCGGTGATGCGGGTGCCGAAGGAGGCGGTGAGACTCGCATCCGCTCCGGCCCGGATCGGGCCACGTCTTTTGCCTTGCAGGGACGAAGCCGACCGCTAGTCTCGCCCCCAGCCGGGATGGATTGCATTCCGGAAACCAACCAAAAACCAACTCATCATCCCATGAAACTTGCCTTCATCGCCGCCGCTGCCGCCCTTTTCGCCGCTTCCTGCTGCCCAAGCGCCGCTCCAGCCCCCAGCCAGCCAGCCTACGTTGCGCCTTCCAAGTAAGTTGATTTCAAACCCGGCCATCCGAGTGGATGGCGCGGGCCTTTTCGTTTTCCGGCACTTTGATCCACCAAGATTTTCCATCCATTCCTAAAACCTCACCGATCCATGATCCGCATTCTTACCGCCCTCGTCGCCTCTGTTTTCGCGCTGCTCACCGCCGCTTGCTGCTGCACCAGCGACGCCAAGCCTCCCGGCCTGCGCCCGCTGCCCCAATTTCAAGAGATTCAAACCACTGAGACGACGACGGTTGATTCCTCGTCCTCGAAGTAATCCCGGCCTGCCAGCCGTTTCATAGGAAATGATCCTGCGTCCTCCCGAATCCTCGGGAGGGCGTTTTTTATTGGCAGTTAGGTGGCGCGATAAAATAGAGCTTCCAGGGTGGGCGCTTCTCTGGCATTGCATCGTCAAACCGCCGATGAAGCCCCGCAATTCACCTGCCGAACAGCCCCGTTTCCAAGGGCCGCTTCGCCACTATCACCGCACTGGAACCAAGCCGGAGAAATCCTGGGACGAATGGATCGATGGTAGCCCGCCCAAAACCGGATCCCCCGGCCGGCGGTGGAGAACCGCCGGCGTGATCCTCGCCACCCTCGCGCTCGCGGCGATTATCGCCGGCCTGATCATCGAGCTGAGTTGATCCGGATGCGGCCGCTTCTTTCTTTTCTGAAATCGCATGCGGCTTTGACATTCTGATTCGGCATGGCCAATTTTCCGCCCCGCCGCGAACCTCGGCGGACATCTTATCATGGGAAAAAGCCTCTTCCAAAAAGTCTGGGACGCTCACACCGTCGGCACGCTCGCCGATGGACGCACGCAACTCTTCATCGGCACCCACCTCATCCATGAGGTCACCTCGCCGCAAGCCTTCGGCATGCTCCGCGACCTCGGGCTGAAGGTGAAATTCCCGCAGCGCACCTTCGCCACCATCGACCACATCGTGCCGACGATCAATCAGGACCAGCCCGCGGATCCACTCGCTGCTGAGATGATCGATGCGATCCGCAAAAACTGCGACGATTTCGGCGTCACCTATTTCGACCTCGCTTCCGGCAAACAAGGCATCGTCCACGTCGTCGGCCCCGAGCAAGGCATCACCCAGCCCGGTACCACGATCGCTTGTGGCGACTCGCACACCGCGACTCATGGCGCCTTCGGTGCGATCGCTTTCGGCATCGGCACCAGCCAGGTCCGCGACGTGCTCGCCACCCAGACCATCGCCCTTCAGGAAATGAAAGTCCGCCGCATCGAAGTGACCGGCGACCTCCGTCCCGGCGTTTATGCGAAGGACGTCATCCTCCACATCATCCGCCTGCTCGGTGCTAACGGCGGCATCGGTTACGCCTACGAATACGCCGGTGATGTTTTCGACCGCATGTCGATGGAAGAACGGATGACCGTATGCAACATGTCCATCGAAGGCGGCGCCCGTTGCGGCTACATCAATCCGGACGCCAAAACCGTCGCCTACCTCAGCGGCCGCCCGTATGTGGACATGTCCGATTTCAGCGCCACCGCCAGCCGCTGGCTGTCCTTCGCCTCCGATGCCGACGCGCATTACGACGATATTGTTAGAGTTGCCGCCGCAGACATCGAGCCCACCGTCACCTGGGGTATTTCGCCGGACCAGGGCATCTCGATTTCCGAAACCATTCCCGACCCCGCCACCGCCGCCACGCCTTTGGAAAAGGCATCCATCGAGGAGGCGCTCGCTTATATGAAACTCGGCGCGGGCACCCCGATCAAGGGCGTCAAAATCGACGTCGCGTTCATCGGCTCCTGCACCAACGGCCGGATTTCGGATTTCCGCGAGGTCGCGAAATACATCCAAGGCCACAAGGTCGCCGCAGGTGTCACTGCCATCGTTGTTCCCGGCTCGCAAATCGTCGCGATCCAGTGCGAACAAGAAGGCCTGCCGGAAATTTTCCGCGCCGCTGGCTTTGAATGGCGCGCCGCTGGTTGCTCGATGTGTCTGGCGATGAATCCTGACAAACTGATCGGCGACCAGCTCTGCGCCTCGTCCTCCAACCGCAATTTCAAAGGCCGCCAAGGTTCGCCCACCGGCCGCACCGTGCTGATGTCTCCCGTGATGGTCGCCGCCGCCGCCATCACCGGTTCCATCGCCGACGCCCGCGAATTGTTCCATCTCGAAAAAGCCGCCGCCGTGGCCTGACTCCAGCTCGTCGTGAATCGTTCCGCGAAAAAACTGCCGATCACTGCCGCCGAGTATCTCGAAGGAGAGCGCTCGTCGGAGATCCGGCATGAATTCGTCGATGGCCGGATTTATGCGATGTCCGGGGCGAGTCTCAGGCACAACGAGATCTGCTTGGATACCGCCACATTGATCAAGAATCACATCAAAGGCGGCCCGTGCCGTGTCTTCATCGAGGCGGTGAAAGTGGAACTCGCCGACGACTTGACCGAGTCCTACTACTATCCAGATGTCTTCGTCACCTGCGAGCCGGCCGATGACGATTCGCACGTCGTCCGCCAGCCGAAGCTCATCATCGAGGTGCTTTCGCCCTCGACCTCGCGCAACGACCGGGGCGACAAACTCGCCAACTACAAACGCATCCCGAGCGTCGAGGAAATCGTTTACATCGAGCAGGACTGGCCGGAAATTTTCATCGTCCGCCGCTCGGATCGTTGGAAAAGACACCACTACACGATGCTGGATTCGCTCGTGCATCTCGAATCCATCGATCTGGCCGTTCCGGTTTCCGCTTTCTATCAGACCGCCACCTTCCCGGACGACGTCGAACGTCCCTGGTATCTCCGCTACCGCGAGGACGGCTGAATTTCTCAAATCACCCATCTCAAATTTCAAATCTCCCATGGCCCTCGAACCCGTCCCCACCGTCACCGGCCGCGCTGTTTTCATCCCCGGCGCGGATATTGATACCGACCGCATCATCCCCGCGCGTTTCATGAAATGCGTGACCTTCGATGGTCTCGGCGAATTCGCGTTTTACGACGTGCGCTTCAATTCCGAAACCGGCGAAAAGACCGATCACCCGCTCAACGACGCGCGCTTCAGCGAGGCTTCCATTCTCGTCGCCGGCGTCAATTTCGGCTGCGGCTCGTCCCGCGAGCATGCGCCGCAATCGCTGCGCAAATACGGCTTCAATGGCGTCATCGCCGAGTCCTTCGCGGAGATTTTCTATGGTAATTCCACCACGCTCGCCATGCCCTGCGTGATGGCTTCCGCCGCCCACGTCGTCGCCATCCGCGATGCGGTCGAGGCCGATCCGACCGTCGAAGTCACCATCGATGTGCAGGCTCTCATCGTGCGCACTTCCTGCGGCTTGGAAATCCCGGTCACCATGCCGGATTCCGCCCGCGAGGCCCTGCTTTCCGGCCGCTGGGATCCGATCCAAGAACTGATAGACAATGACGCCGCCATCGACAAGAAGGCCGTCGAGTTGCACTACGTTTGAGCGGACTCCGCATATTTTAGCATAGCCCCTGCGCGGTTTAGCGCAGGGGATGCGGAGCGGCTGAAGCGGTTCAAGACGATGCTGGGTCCCGTTTCCCATGGCCGCTCCCAAAAAACCGAACCTGGTCTCGATGACCACCATCAACGATGATGGTTCGCGCTATTTCCTCCACCCTGCCGATGTGGAGGGAAAATGGACGGCCCTCAGGCGCATCGTCGGCGTCCTGCTCATCGCCATCTACGTGCTGCTGCCATGGATTCCGATCAATGGCAGCCCGGCGGTTTTCCTCGATGTGGAAAACCGGATGTTCCACCTCTTCGGCCTGACCCTCGTGCCGCAGGACTTGTGGGTGATGTTCTTCGCCGTCAGCGGCCTGGGCTTCGGCCTGTTTTTCATCACCTCGCTGTTAGGCCGGATCTGGTGCGGCTGGACCTGCCCCTACACGGTGTTTCTCGATCACGTCTACCGCCGTATCGAGCGCTGGGTCGAGGGCGATGCGTACGCCCGCCGCGCGCTCGAGAACGCCCCATGGACCGCCGGGAAAATCACCCGGCGCACCCTCAAACACCTGCTCTACGCCGTGGTCTCCGCCGCCATCGCGCATGTGTTCCTGTCCTATTTTGTTTCGTTGGAACGGCTCTATGGCTTCATGCACGAAGGCCCGCTGCAACACGCCACCGCCTTCGGCATCGTGCTCTTTCTCACGCTCGTCCTGTGGTTCTGCTTCGGTTATTTCCGCGAGCAATTCTGCATCATCATGTGCCCCTACGGCCGCCTGCAAAGCGCCCTAACCGACGACGACACCATCAACATCGGCTACGATGAAAAACGCGGCGAACCCCGCGGCACCAAGGGCAAGGCCGAGGGCGACTGCATCGATTGCCGCCGCTGCGTGCAAGTCTGCCCGACCGGCATCGACATCCGCAACGGCCTGCAACTCGAATGCATCGGCTGCACCGCCTGCATCGACGCCTGCGACGACATCATGACCAAGGTGGACCGCCCCACGGGCCTGATCCGCTACGATTCGTTCAACGGCTTCGCCGGCAACAAACGCCGCTACCTCCGCCCGCGCGTCTATGCCTACTGCATCCTCGCCATGCTCGGTCTCGGAGCCCTAACCCTCGTCGCCTCGAAAAAAGCCCGCCCCTTCAACGCCACCATCTCCCGCAACGGCGGCGCCGGATTCTTCAGCGACGCCAGCTCAGTTAGAAACATCTACAAAGTGCGCGTCTTCAACAAACGCAACCAACAAGCCACCGTCACCATCCGCCTCGGCAAAGACACCCCGGCGGGCTACGAACTGAGCGGCTCCGAGCAGACGTTCTCGCTCGCCCCGCTCAGCGAATTGTCCCGCACCTGCGTGGTGATCGCGCCGATCCAATCCTACATCGGCATCTCCGACATCACCCTCGAAGTGCATGCCGACCCGGGTGACGTGACCCTTGAAAAAACCACCCGTTTCCTCGGTCCCAATCCCCAAGCCGCTCCCATCCCCAAGCCCTGAGTTCCCATGAAATCCATCACCGCCTTCATCGCCCGCAACCCTTGGCTCTACATCGTGCTCGCCTTCGTCCTGCTGGTCGCCGCCTGGTCCGCCCTGATTTCCGTGGCCGTGAAACACTCGCCCCAACAGATCGAAGTCCGCCGCTAACTTTTTTCCGGAAATGACCACGCTCGCCGCACTCGTCGCCGGACTCGCCACCAGTTTGCACTGCGCCGGCATGTGCGGGCCGATCGCCTGCGGCCTCGGCACGCTGGCGAAATCCGAGGGCGAACGACTCACCGCCGCCTCGCTCTATCATGGCACCCGTTTGCTTTCCTACGGCCTCATCGGCGCGATTTGTGGCGCGCTCGGCCAGCAACCGCTGAAATGGTTTTTCAACTCGCCGGTGGTTTTGCTGCCATGGGTGATGGTGGCCGTGCTGCTGATCATGGCCTTCGGGCTGGACAAAAAAGTCCCGCGCCCGGCGATCCTCAACCGCTTCACCGCGCGCGCGCGCTTCAAGGCCTGCCGCCTCTCCGCCTACGGCGGTGCCTCCGCGATGGGTCTCCTGACTCCCTTCCTGCCGTGCGGGCCGCTCTATCTGGTCTTCGGCGCTGCACTGTTAGCCGGCTCCGCCGCGAAAGGCGCCGAGTTCACCCTCGCCTTCGGCTTGGGAACGGTGCCACTGCTGTGGCTCGCGCAACACCAGTTCCACCGCATCCGCGCCAAGCTCACACCGCTGGCGATGAGCCGGCTGCGCCGCGGGTTGGCCCTCGTCACCGCCGTGGTGCTCGCCATGCGCCTGCAAGGAACCATTCCCACCACCTTCTACGGCGAGCAAGCCAAGCCAGCCGAGAAAGAACTGCCTTCCTGCTGTCACTGATCCTCGGAGCACGGAATTTATTCCGCGCGAAACCTTCGGACCCGACCGGGCGAAAAAATTCCAATACCTTTAAGGATTCAGATTTCGGCAGCACCAAAGGTGCGAAACACCTCAGCCCAGGGCAAAGCCCTGATCTTTAAACCCATTTCCCGCTCTTCGTCCCAACGAGACGGATCATCAAAGCCCGGAACGCAGTGCCGGGTCGGGATTCCTGGGAATCCGCGCGTCCTGAAGGGACGCCTCATGCGGGAGAGACGCCAATGTCCGAAGCAGTCGTCACCAACTCCCGTCGCCGCCCATGGCAACCACCCGCAGGCGTCATTCTACTTGATAAGGGAATCAGGGCCTATCCCAGTCCCGGGCGCCCGAAAATCTCGCGGCAAAGCAGGCACTTTTTCCCATCGCAACCGCGGGCGCTGCAATGTTCGCGGCCGTAGAAAATGATCTGCAGATGCAGGCGGTTCCATGATGCGCGGGGAAAAAGCTTTTTCAAATCCCGCTCGGTGCGTTCGACGTTTTTGCCGGAGGTGAGCTTCCAGCGGGTGGCGAGCCGGTGGATGTGGGTATCGACCGGAAAGGCCGGCACGCCGAAAGACTGCGCCATCACCACCGAAGCGGTCTTGTGGCCGACTCCCGGCAATTCTTCAAGCGCCTCAAAATCCTGCGGCACCTCGCCGCCGTGTTTCTCTACCAGAATTTTCGACAACCCGGAAATCGCCGCCGACTTTCTGGGAGAGAGGCCGCAGGGACGGATGATCGCCTGGATTTCCTCCACCGGGACGACCATCATGTCGTAAGGATTGTCCGCCAACGCGAACAGCGCGGGAGTGACCAGGTTCACGCGCGCGTCGGTGCATTGGGCGGAGAGCAAAACGGCGATGAGCAAGGTGAAAGGATCCTTGTGATCGAGCGGAATCGGCGTTTCCGGATAGAGTTCATCGAGACGGCGCAGCAGGTGATCGGCGCGTTGTTGCTTGAGCATCCCAAGAGCTTTCGCGGCGGGATCGGGAAATGCAAGGGCGGTGGCGGCGCTTGTGGCGGCGGCGAAATACGCCTAACCTCCGCCCATGCGGAAATGCTGGCTGCTGCTGATCACGACCCTGGCCCTGGCCGGCGGCGCGGGCTGGTGGCTTTGCGCGCCGATCCGCGATGGGTGGCAGGCGCGGACGGACAGCGTCGAGATCGGCCAACGGCCGTCCTTGCGGCCGGACCCTGAAACCTACGCCGTGCTCGTCGCCGAGCTGGAGCGCTGGCGGCGGGATCTGGCCAAACGCCACGCCGCCGCCAAAACCGAAGCCGCGCGGCGAGTCGTGGAAAACGACGCCCGCGTGATTCTCGAACAAGTGCTGCCCGCGATGATGCGCTGCTGGCAGGGCACGCCTTGGGATTTCAACGGCACCGCGCCCGCTCCGGGAAAAGGCCGAATCGCCTGCGGCTATTTCGTGGCGACCGTCCTGAAGGACTCCGGCTTCCGGGTGAACCGCTATCAGCTCGCCCAGCAGCCGTCGGAAAACATCCTGCGCTCGTTTCTTCCCAAAGATGCCTGCGTTCTAACCGTCGGCAGGGATTACCCGGCCTTCGCCGCCGGCGTCGAACTGGCGGAACCCGGAATCTATCTGGTAGGCCTCGACACCCACGTCGCCTTTCTGGTGGTGCGGCGGGATGGCTTCCGTTTCATCCACTCCTCCGGCTCGCGCCCGTGGTGCGTGGTCGATGAAGACCGCGCCGAAGCCCAAGTCCTCGCCAAATCGAACTGGCGCATGCTGGGCAATCTCACCGCCGATCCCGGCGTCCTGAAACGCTGGCTCAAGTCGGAAAAAATCGCCGTCCGCGGCACTTGATCGCCCGTGGCAGCGGTTTCCAACCTCCAGGCCCATCCCAAACCACACCTCCCCGCACTGCCGAGTTCCCAAGCGGATGAAACATCACGTAGTGTCGCCACCCGGAGCTTGATCCGCTCGCGAACACCAACCCACTCCTGCCACCCACCATGATCTCATCAACCTCCTTCTTCAGGACGGCCTCGGCGAAGGGCTCCCAAAATCGCCGAACGGCTCACATGACATCGCCGCTGACTTCGAATGCGTCCTCTGTCGGCCGCTGATGTCGGCGACAATGAGCGCGAAGGTATCCGCCGGCGGTAAATCCATCTTCCGGTTTTTGTGCCTCAAACACTCCAACTTCTCGGGGAGATTGCTGGCGCCGTGGCCGAACTCGATGGCGCGGGCATAGGTGCGTCGCAAGAGCGTTAGAGCGTCTTGGTAGCGGGACGCGGCGGAGGGGTCCATAAGCGCAATTTGTAGCGCCAAAGTCACCCGACTAGGCGCCAAGCCGATTGGGTCCACGAGGAGCGGAGCCGCAACGTTCGCGAGCGATTTTCCGATCTGCCGGTAATCATGCTGGGTGGTCTTTTCGACCGTGGGATCATCACGGTGGGCTTCGTCGTGAATTGCCCGTCCGGGATTTCCCGCGACGGAGGTATTTTTCGCTCCTCTCATTTCAGCAAGAACGGCGGGAAAGCGATTCGAGGCCGTCTTGTAATCGTCCGTCTCCACTGAGCGCCGAATGACCTTGCTTGCCACCCTGGCGCTCGCGTAGTAATTGCCGCCCCTATGAAGCAGCAAACAATCTTTCGCGGACTTGGTGAAGGTCTTGGCCTTGCCGGTCTTGGTCGTCCACTTGTCGGCGGTTTTATTGGCTTTCTGCTGCATGACGGTGTTTTCTGTTGCACACAAGGGATGCATATTGGGAATGCATTTCGGGCAAGAACTCGCTGAATCCCTACAGCCCCCGTAGTTCAATGGATAGAACAAGGGTTTCCTAAACTCTAGATTCGTGTTCGACTCACGACGGGGGCATTTTCATGGGAGTCTTATGACGTCGGTCTGCCAGCGGCCAGCGCCGGAAGCGGTTTTCAAACCCCGACCCGCAGGTCCCTAACACTCCACAGCACTCCCGCCGCCGCGGCGCCACTCCCCCGCATCCGCCGCGCGCCGTCTTTCCGCTTCACCGAGAACCGCTGCCGTGCCGCCGCAAACGCCTCGTTCACAAATTCCTTGCTCCCGATGACCGCGCCATCCGTGAAATAGCGCACCCGGCAACGCAACATCGCCGCCATCCCCAAATCCGGCAGCACCGTTCCGTTCTCGTCGGCCGCCTCCAGCGCCTCCGCCGTATTCATCGGCGGTCGCACCACGCCCTTCTCCACCTCCGCCCGACCGCTCTTGCGGCCCAGCGCCAACCCCATCGTCCGTCGATAGATCCGCGACACCTCCTTCCACCGCTCCGCCTCGAAACCTGCGCCCTGGTGGCTCATGCACGCCCGAACCAGACCCTCCCGCGCCTTCTTGCCATTGCCTTTCGTCCCTCCCCCCACCGCTTCTCCATAACTGCTCCAATGATAGTCCGCCGGGTCCGCCACCATCCCCGCCCGCACCGGATTGAGATCGATATAAGCCGCCATCGTCCGCGCCGCGATTCCGCTTTCTACGATCACGCTCTTGTAACGCTCCTCCCACAACGTCCCGCTACGCTGGTGCGCCCGGTTGAACCAGCGCGTGAAGCACTGCAGCAACGTCTTCATGAACTCGCTCAGATGGTGCATCCGATAGGTGTAGCGCGCATGAATCCCCGCCACCGCCGCTTCCCCGGCCTCATCCCCCGCCGCCCGCGCCTCCGCGATTTCCTGGGCGACCGCCGCCACCACTGCCTCGTTGTAAATCGCCGACAGCCGTTTCAGCAGCACCTCGTCCGAGATCCCGCCCACCGGCATCGGCGGCACCTCCAGCAGAAGGTGGAAATGGTTCGACATGATGCAGTAGGACAGCACCCGGCAGCCCGAGAAGTTCTCATACATCCGCATGAACATCCGGAAGCGCTCGCGCTCCGCCGCTTCAAACACAAACCCCCGATCCACCACCCGAGAAATACAGTGGTAAATCGCCGGCTTCGTCAGCGAATCCTTCCACGGTGCCATGAAACGTTTTCTGCTGTTCACGCCCCCACCCTACCCGCCGAATTCCCACTAGCCAGAACATTCTCTACTTTTTGTCTGGCATTTTATTAGGACCAAGGAGTCCGATGCTATCGGGTGATCGGGCACCCACCAAATTGGCCGGATTGTCAGGGATTGCCAAAGGTGGGCGATTTTCGCAGAGTCTGTGCGGAATCGGAATCGGTTCAATGACCCGTTCAACATTCAATCGTTCAACATTCAATGATGTCCGCCATTTGGTCCTTTCCTGCCCGCTGCTTGTTTGCCGTGTTGTCGGGGGGAATCTACGCAATGGCTTATCCGCCGTTAGGCTGGGGGTGGCTGGTGGTTCCCGGGATGTTGGGGTTGTTGGCGGCGTTGCACGGTCAACATGGGACGCGGGCGCGGGCGATTGGTTTTCTTCACGGCATGACGGTTTTTGGGGTGGGGTTGTCGTGGTTGTTCGAAGTCTTCGGCTGGCTGGCTTTGGTGCTGTGGTGTGTCTTGGCGGTTTTCACCGCGCTGTTTGCGGAGATGCAGAGCCGCGCCAGCCTGCGGGGCATCGCGGGCTGGAAATTCGCGGTGTTCACGGCGCTGAATTGGGGCGGCCTGGAATTCATTCGGGCGGAGTTGTTTCCGCTCAAGTTTCCCTGGATGACGCCGGGACTGGCGATCGGGCCGAATCCGCTGCTGCCATGGATCGGAGTTTATGGGGTGGGGTTTTTGATGGTGCTGGCGGTGGCGCTGGTCATGGCGAAGAGCCGCTTGGCTTGGTTCATTCCGGCGGTGGTTTTGATCACCGGATTCGCGACGCCGCTCCCGGATTCGGAGCCGAAGGCGGATGATCCGTTGGCGGTGCGGATCGGCGGGTTGCAGATGGAGGCGGTTTCGCTCACCGACTTGATCAAGGGCACCGAAGAACTGCCGCCGGAGGTTCAATACGTGGTTTGGCCCGAATATGCGGTGCCCTATGATATCCGTGAAAACAAACGCGATTGGGAACTCGTGCGAAATCTCTGCCGCGAGCGTGATCTCACCCTGACCTTCGGAACCCAGTCCCGTCCCGGAAATGGTGAGGTGTGGCGCAACATCGCTCTAACACTCGATGCGGATGGTGTGCGTGGCGAACACAACAAGGTGCACACGGTGCATTTGTTCGACGACGGGATTCCCGGAACCACGGCGCTGCCGGTGATGACGAAACATGGCAAAGTGGGCACGCCGGTTTGTTTCGACTGCGACTACGAAGGCGTGGTACGGCGGATGACGGCGGCGGGTGCGGAGATGTTCGTGGTGCCGATCATGGATGCGGAGACGTGGACCGCGCG
>JBIPMR010000229.1:0-5946 GCA_044369025.1 Luteolibacter sp. | reverse complement strand
CGGATACGGTCATTGCAGCAGAATGAGCAGCGGGATTTGCCAAGCGGCACCGCGCGAGTGGTCGGAGTAGTAGCGGAACTCGTCCATGATGGGCGAGAAAGAGATTACCGCGAAGGCGCAAAGGGCGCGGAGGCACGCAAAGTTTTTGGATTAAGCGAAACGCAGAGGTGGAGAGGACGCGGAGAGGTGCGCGGAGGGATAATTTGAAATGCCGCTCGCAACTGCGTCGGAAATGCGTCACACTTCCGCCATGAACATGCTGACCCTCACGCCAACTGCTGCACGGGGCAATCTTTCCGAACTGCTACGCCGGGCTCTCAAGGGGGATGACATCGGCATCGTGGTCGATGGAAAAATCGTCGCCCTCCGTCCGGTCGCCGTGGAGTCCATGGATTACGCGGCGCGTGAGTACGGGGCGACGGTTTCGGACTTGGAACAATTCGAACGACGAACTCATGGCGAAATCGAAAAAGCCCGCAGAGAAAGCAAGCTCCACGACTTCACTGGAGACATCGAGGCTCTCCTTGAAGGCAAGGGTCACTGACGATCTGCTGGAGATTCTTCGCTCCAAGTCCAGGTCGGAGCGTCTGGAAATCGGCGATGCGATCAATCGGGTCATTGAGAGTTGGGGCCGTCCGCAGGTGCATTCCGGCAGCGGCATCCGCCGTCTCACCACTACGATTTTCGAATGTCGTGTCGGACTGGATGATAGACTGGCGTTCGTGTTCCTCGCGACACCGCCGGAACTGGTTTTTTTCTTCATCGGCAACCACGACGAGATCCAGAAATTGATTCGATCCTTCCGATGAAAACAAAAGCATCTCAAATCGCCCACCGTGGCAGCGACTTCCGCGATTTCCTCGCCGGGGAAGGCATCCTGCTCGAGGTGGGAGTGCTCGCCCTCAAGCGCGTGGTTTCCTCAAGCGGTTCGCGGAGGGTCTCGGCGAAGAAGTCGAGCAGCGGGATAAGTTGCGGTTTCTTTTTCATGGCGGTGGCTCTTCGGCTTCCCAATCTTCGAGCCGCAAGCCGGGCACGCGTTTGAATTCGCGGGTGTTGTGGGTGACGAGCGTCAGATCGAGCGAGAGGGCTTGGCCGCCGAGTTGCAGATCGTAGGGGCCGATTTTGGTGCCGCCTTTTTCAAGCTGGAAACGGATTTCCGCGGTCTTCAGGGCGGCGTCCCAGTCGAAGGGCAACAGGTGGAACGGTTTGAGAAAGCTGGAAACTTTTTGCCCCTCGCCATCCGGGTCATTGCAACGAAAGACCCCGGCGAACAGCTCGAAGACGCTTACCATCGACACCGCGCAATCCTCGGGGCTGCGGGCGGCAAGTCCCTGCACGACCTTGGGATTTCCGCGCATGGCGGCGATGCAGACGTTGGTGTCGAGAAGGTAGGTCATCCGGTGAATTCCACGATGGGTGGGAGTTCGCCTTGATCGGGGCGGGTGAAATTCGCGTCATCAATGCGGATTCTCTCGAAGAAACCTTCTGGCCAGGTGGAGGCCTTGACCGGCACCAACAACACTCCGTCGCCCAGACGACGGATCGAGACTTCCCGGCCTTCAAACCGCAGTTCCTTGGGGATTCTCACCGCCTGCGAGCGACCATTCGTAAATAAAGTCGTTGTCATAGCTGGTATATACCAATGCTTTAGCACTGGGTCAACGTGCAATCGCGATTACGGGTGGCGACCGTGGGCTTTCGCTGAGGGCACCGTCCATCGGCAGACGACCTGTTACGGCATCTTGCAACCGGATCGCGGCAGGGGAAGATTCGGCGTCCACGGGAAGGAAACTGGTCAGGCGGACGGTGTGGACCAAAGATTTAACAAATTTTCCCGTGGCTTGTCCAAATCACGACGGATCAACTTCTTGCTGAACGAACTGGCCAATATCTCTTATGAAATACCTGCCTGTCATCGCCGGAATTCTGTTGGGACTCCTTTTCATCATGTCGTCCTCGGTCGTGCTTTTCGGACTCGTGCCCACGCCGGAGATTCCCGCAGGCACCCCCGTCGCCCATTTCATGTCCGCCTTCGGGCCGACGGGTTACATGACCTTCGTGAAAATCTTTGAAATGCTCGGTGGCATCCTGGTCGCGATCCCGCGCACCCGGAATCTTGGACTGCTGATTCTCGGCCCCATCATCGTGAACATCCTCGCCTTCCACCTGTTGGTGGCGGGCGATGGGATTTTCAGCCCGATGCTCATCGGCATCTGCCTGCTGGCGCTGTTCCTCATCTGGAGCGACCGCAAGCGATGGCTCGAACTTGTCTTCCGGACGGCAACGGCCGAAACCTGATTGGCGGTTCAGTGTTTTTCGGTGAAGGTCAGGCCCAGCTCGTTTTCCAAACCGGTGATCTTCGCGCGTTCGCGGGGTTCGATGAAGGCGATGGAGATGCCTTTTTTGCCGGCGCGCGCGGTTCTGCCGCTGCGGTGGGTGTAGTATTCGATCTGCTCGGGAAGCTGATGGTGGATGACGAAGGACAGGCCCTCGACATCGATGCCGCGGGCGGCGACGTCGGTGGCGATGAGGAACTGGACCTTGGTGTTCTTGAAGGCGCGCATCACTTTGTCGCGTTCCTTCTGGGTGAGGTCGCCGTGGATCACATCGACGGGGAATTGGCGGACGGTGAGTTGTTTGGCGAGCACGATCGCTCCGGCGCGGGTGCGGCAGAAGATGATGCCGCGCTCGTCCTTTTGTTTTTTGAGGAACTCGGAGATGAAATCGGTTTTGTCATCGCGCGAACAGGTGACGAAGCGGTGGTCGATGTCGCGGTTGACGACGTGGCCCTTGTCGATTTTGAGCAGGTGGGCCTTGGGCGACATGTAGTCCTTGATCAGCGCCTGGATGGTGTCCGGGATGGTGGCGGAAAACAGCCAGGTGCTGCTGCGGCTGCGGGTGAGGGCGAAGATTTTCACCAACTCCTTTTTGAATCCCATGCTGAGCATTTCGTCGGCCTCATCGAGCACGAGGTGTTTGACATGGGCGAGGGTGAGCGCCTTGCGCTTGAAGAGGTCTAACAATCTTCCCGGGGTGGCGACGACGATGTGGGTCGGGCGCTGCAGCGCGGCGGCCTGGCGGTCCATGTCCTCGCCGCCGCAGACGGCCTCGGTGAAGATCTTGTCGGTGTGTTTGGTGAAGCGGAAAAGCTGTTTGGCGATCTGTTTGGCCAGCTCGCGGGTGGGGGCGATGACGAGGGCCTGGATTTCATTCACCTGCGGATTCACCTTGGTGAGCAGCGGCAGGCCGAAGGCGGCGGTCTTGCCGGTGCCGGTCTGGGCTTGGGCGATGAAGTCGCCGTTGTGCTCCATCAGCCAGGGGATGGCTTCTTCCTGGATGCGGGTGGGAGTGCGGATACCAAGTTCCTCAAGGCCCTTGATCAGATTGGGGGAAACCCCGAGTTCTTTGAAAGTTTTCAACGTCGTGTGTGCCGGTGGATTCGCGTGGCGGGCGGCACCATGACCGGGCGGGCAGGCGTTGGCGAGCGATCAATGCAGGGTGCCCGCAAGGAGATAGGATCTGCCCAAACCCGCCCAACGCCTCGCTCTTGGCTCAGCGCTCCGGCCGCAGAAGCGGGATCACTTTCCGGCGGGATTTTCGATAGACTACGAAGTCCGAATCGAGAGTCATGACTTTCGAGTTTTCATGAATCTCGGCCATCCTCACCAGGCAGGCATCCGCCAATGATATGGGAACGTTGCGGTAGGTTTTCATCAGGTGTTGGATTGGCCGGATTTCCGCCGCAAGTGGAAACTCCGGCACCACCAAGCCGCGGACGACCAGGCTGAGCAGGCCGTCGGGATCGATTCCACCGCGCCGCAGCAGAAAGAGGGCTTCCGCAATCACCGATTCGCAGGTCAGCAGGGGTTGGGTGATCCGCATGAAGATTTCTTTCGCCCACGCGTGATCGCGGTCGCTGCGATCCAGATACGCTACCAAGGGGCCGGTATCGACGAGGATTTCGGTCATGATCCGAATCCCTCAAGGTGTCTTGGATGGGACGCGAGATCACCCAGCCCGCTGGACCCTTTCCCACAAAGATCCGCACTCCGCTCAAACAGGCTGGGCGGGGTTTTACGGGCGGATTGCATGAGCTTTTCTTCAAGCGCTTCACGCAGCAACGCGGAGCGGCTGGTGCGATTGGCATGCGCCAACGCATCCATCCGGGCAATCAACTCTTCGGGAATTTTCAACGAAATCGTGGTCATGAGCGTAAGGTATTACCCATGTCGCAGATTGGCAATACCGGAGGCGTATTATTGGATGGGCGTCCGGCCCGGGATTGGTGCAAACTCGGCGCGTGACGGGATGGGTCAGAGGATTGTGCGTGATGGTGTGGCTGCTTGCTTCGGCGCGCGGGCATGTGGTGACGCAGATTTTTGGCGAGTGGAAGGTGGCGGAGAAGTGGGAGATCGAGGTGTTGTTTGATGCGGGTTACGCGGTGCCGGAGTGGCGCGGCGACGTGCAGGCGGAGGCTCCGCGGCGCGAGTGGCTGGTCGGCTTGGGCGAGGAGGGCTGGCGGCCGTTGAGGGTGGAGGCCGAGTCTTATTTGCGGGAATGCCTGCGGATGAAATCCGGCGGCGGGGCGGCGCGGTGGGTGGTGGAGTTTCCCGATTTTGAAAAGAATCCGCCGGATTTTCCGGAGTTGCTGAATGATGGCGCTTACTTCCGGATGCGGATCGCCGGGGCGGAACCGTTGGCGGAAGGGGCGGAAATTTCCTGGGCGGATGGTCCGCGGCCGTCGTTGGTGATGCAGCTGCCGGGGAAAAATGCGGGCTTCCTAACACTCGCGCCGGGTCAATCGACTCCGCTGCGCTCGGAAGGGCGGGAGGTGGGGCGGGTGTCGTGGGTCGAGGCGTTGCGGCAGGGGTTTCTGCACGTGCTGCCGATGGGGCTGGACCATGTGTTGTTCGTGATGGGCTTGTTTTTCTATCGGCGCGAGTGGCGGCCGCTGCTGTGGCAGTCGCTGGCGTTCACGCTGGCGCATTCGGTGACGCTGGGACTGGCGGCGGCGGGTGTGGTGCGGGTTTCCGGGGCTTGGGTGGAGCCGGTGATCGCGCTGAGCCTGGTGGTGGTGGCGCTGGAAAACCTGCGGCCGATGCGCGCCTGCGGCTACCGGGTGCGGCTGCCGGTGGTTTTCGGGTTCGGTTTGATCCACGGCCTGGGATTCGCCGGGGCGCTGGCGGTGTGGCTGCGGCCGGGCGAGGGGTTTCTAACGGCGCTGCTGAGCGCGAATCTCGGGGTGGAGCTGGCGCAGGTGGTTTTGTTAGCGGGCGCGTGGTGCATGACGGCGGGCTGGCACGGCGGCCCGGTCTATCAGCGGGTGCGCTGGCTCGGCTGTGTCGGGATCGCCCTCACCGGAGCTTTCTGGATGCTGGAGAGGACGGGAGCGCTGGCTATTCTCCAAAGGTGAAATCGATGCCTTTGCGGCCCCAGCCTTTGATGATGTCCTTTTCCATTTCCGCGAAGCTGCGGCCGTCCAACAGGATGGAGAGGGATTCCTCGGCATCTTGGCCTTCATGCAGCGCCTTGAGGTAGGCTTTGATGCGTTTGGCGTCGCCCTCGCCGTCGAGGTGGATGAAATAGGTGGTGATGAGCAGGCCGCAGCCGTAGTTGATCTGCGGTTGTTCGAGGAAATAGGCGTAATCCTGCAGCATGAATTTCTTCAGCGGCGGGAGTTTGATTTTGGTGCCCAGCGCGCGGCCTCCCATGTCCTTCGAGCCGTAGCCGGTGGCGTAATCGATGATGTCCTTGATGTTTCCGCGCACCGCGTAGGAACCGGCGCGGTAGGGAGTGACGGCGACGTATTCGGCGATGCCTTCGCTGAACCAGCCCATCGCGCCTTTCTGATAGTAGCCGCGCGGCGTGAGTTGGTGGGTGAGTTCGTGCGGCAGGGTTTTGTTGCTCTTGTCGCGATCCAACATGTAGCCGCTGCCGACCGGGCGC